>DATHPH010000001.1:0-1619 GCA_035484095.1 Cytophagaceae bacterium
ATAACCCGCTAAAGAAAATTGATAAGGACCATCGGGAATATTATTATTAGCGGCATTAATATAGCTTCCACCTCCGCCATTAAAGTTGTTACATCCTCTCGGATACAGGCAGGGCAGGGCTACCATTGTTCCTGTTCCCGCATCGTATATAGTGGCCGGTAATTGTTCCATGGCAGCACTTTCTTCATAAGTGGCAAAACCGTTTTCCTGGGCCATAGTAGCGAACCATTGATTGATATTCATTGAATTGTTGCCAACGACATTCCTGAAATAATTCCATCCGATAGCCATTGAAATAGCATAATGAACTTTATTCTGTGGAATAACGAGATAAACGGGATCTGATGTGCCAAAAAAATCGAAATACCCTTGGCCAAGTTTAATCTGACTCGTTTTTATAAAGCAAGTAGTATCAAAACTACTTTGAATCGGAATGGCTGGACAACCCCATTGACCTCCTGTAGGAAGTTGACCCATTACCTTAAAAACTCCTATATATGAAAAAACAAATAAAATAAGGAAGTACTTTTTCATAATTGATATAATTGCTTTTTAATCGTTATAATTTTTCTTCATTACGTTCTACTACCAGTTAATTATAAGAGATTATGTGGTTATGTAACCGCAATTGAATTAAAAAATGAGGAATAAAACCTCGAAAAATATTTTTTAAGCTTTATTATATCACGCCAGAAGACGAGCTAAATGCTTGAAATAAATTAAGAACTATATTTTTTAAAATAACTGGTATCGTTTTAATACCGGTCATTTTAAATGAAAGCTTTAGACACCTTATTTATAAAAATAATTCAATAGGATAGTTATTGGGAGTTTTTTTGAATAGAGGAGGATTCTATCAATATGGAAGAATAAAATGAAGACGATTGAATTCGTAGAATTAACAACAAAATGGCGGATGTTACAAAATGGAAATTTCACTGCTTACCCACGTTGTTCTGCTGACTTCCATTCCTTGAACGGTTTAACCTTGATCAGTAAACCTTATTGTAGGTTTTCACTGTAGTTTATTTCTAGTGTTTTGTAATTGAATGGCCTTGTTGTATTTTGGTACAAAAATGAAGTTTAAGTAATGAAGAAAAAATTAAAAAGAGGACTTAGGATTTCGCAATACATTTTATATAAGGAAACATTAATTAACCACAAAGAGCACTTTTGGTCTTTCTTAGGTTCTTTTGTGGGCATAGGCCTCATTGCTTTTTCTCAGCGCGAATTCTTACAAACCCATGAGTTTCTTTTCTTGATTGGATCTTTCGGAGCATCGAGTGTATTGGTGTACGGCATTATTCAGAGTCCTTTTTCTCAGCCAAGAAATCTAGTTGGGGGGCATTTGGTTTCGGCTTTCATTGGTGTGACGGTCTATAAAATTTTACCGGATATGTTGTGGATATCTGCACCCCTTGCGGTTTCTTTGTCCATCGTGATGATGCAGATAACAAAAACACTCCATCCTCCCGGAGGAGCTACAGCTTTAATCGCTGTCATTGGATCTGAAAAAATAAAAATACTGGGATATTGGTATGTAATTTCTCCTGTTTTAATTGGCTCCCTGATTCTTTTATTTACCGCCATTGTGTTTAATAACATGACCAGCAACAGGC
>DATHPH010000002.1:0-6144 GCA_035484095.1 Cytophagaceae bacterium
TGCCACTATGATATCAACACCTTCCCGTTTTACTTCTTCCAGCTTTGTGCCCATTTGAGGATCGGCAATTCCAATCACCAATGAAAGATACGCAATGTTAAACAATATAAATTTTAAGGTTGCCTTACCGGAAGACGCTTCGGGAAATAATTTATTTATAATCGTAGCTTCTCCAAATTTATGAAGACTACGCTTTTTCCAACCTAACATTAGGATGAAAAATAAAATGAATACAGGAATCCCAAGTAATCCGTACAAATATTCTATATGTAAAAAACGAATCATTTATGGTAAGCTTTTAAATACTGTATACTTTAGTGCTACTTCTAATGCCAGCAACAGTGCAGCAAGCATGGCGAAAGGGAAAAACTCCTCTGAATGACGACTAAATTCGGTAACTTCTACTTTCGTTTTCTCAAGCTTATCGATTTGCTGGTAAATTGATTGAAGTTTTTTATTATTAGTAGCACGAAAATATTCACCTCCTGTAAGATCGGCAATTTTTTGCATCGTTGGTTCGTCTATCTTAACTTCTACATCCTGGTAGACTATCCCTGTAGGAGTTTGGAATGGATAAGGAGCGAACCCCATTGTTCCAACTCCAATGGTATAAACCCGTATTCCAAATGTTTTGGCAATTTCTGCTGCGGTAATCGGTGCCACTGCTCCACGATTATTGACTCCATCCGTAAGCAAAATAATTACTTTACTTTTCGTTTTCCCATCTTTGATTCTGCTGACTGCAGTGGCAAGCCCCTCCCCAAGTGCTGTCCCATCTACTAATAAACCACTTTTCAAGGATCCGAATAAATTAATTAATACATCATGGTCGGAAGTAATCGGACATTGAGTAAAACTTTCGCCGGCAAATACCACTAATCCAATTCGGTCATCCGGCCTGCTTTTAATAAAATCGATGGCAACTGCTTTAGCAGCCTCTATACGATTTGGTTTTAAATCTTCGGCCAACATACTACCCGAAATATCCATGGCTAGTACAATATCAATACCTTCCGAAAAAATGTTCTTCCCTTTGGAACTAGATTGTGGCCGAGCAAGTGCTATAATTATAAAAGCAAGTGCTGCTAATCTTAATGCAAAAGGTAAGTGGCGTAATCGTTGACGAAAAGTAGGGCGATACCTCTGCAACCCCGCCGTACTCGACACCTTTATTTTTTCAAACTGAGTGGCACTATACCTCCAATACCATATAATCAACAATGGCAACAACGCAAACAAATAAAAAAAGAAAGGGTGTGCGTATGTGTAATTCATCATAATTTTGTTCCCTCCTTCTCCTCTTTTACTTCCCCAATTTGTTTTGTCATATTTACAAAATCATAAGCATTGTGAAGACTCAATTCATTTTCAATAGAAATTGGTTGAGCTTTGGCAAATTTTACCAAATCAGAAAGTACAAGCACTTGTTTTATTTTTTCTTTACTCTCGCTCGTTAAGAAGGTCTTGAGACCATTTATTATTTCGTCTGTAGTGTGCTCCATCGCATTTATTCCAAAGCGATTCTCAATGTACGTTCTCGTAATATCTGACAACTCACTGTGGAAATATTTGTTATTACCTTGTTGCCACACTTTTTCATTTTCCAATTTTTGCAAAGCTTCCAATGCTACTTCGTGTGCCGGCCTTTTGATTATTTGAGCAACATTAACCATTGCTTTCTTTTTCCTTCTTTTTATAAAATAATAAATCAAGGCAATAATCGCAACAACGATCAATCCTCCTATGATATAGGGCATTACTTCTTTCCATGAAAACGGGACTTCTAAGGGAGGTTTAATATCCTTTATTGCTTTTGCCGTATCAATGGGAATATTCTTAATTACCAGCAACAACGAATCAGTGTTTATTACTTTTATACTTGTATCCTTTCCTGTTTTATAAAAAAATGCAAAAGATGGTATAGTATAGGAGCCAGAATCAAAACAAATAAGTTTTATTACCTGCTTTTCGGTGATAAGATCATTTGCCCCTTTTAAAGTATCAATAGAATTACGCTTCAGTATTTCTATTTTAGAAATAGTATCCGGAATAGAAGGCCACTTTACAGTTGTTCCTATTGAATGCTGAATTTCAAATTCCAGATTTACAGGATCTCCAATCTTTACAGCATTTGTATCCAAACTGGCTATAACTTTTACTTGTTGGGAAAAAACAACTGAATGAATGCTGCAAAATAAAAGAACGAAAAGCAACCGTGGGTAATAGTTGTATTTCATTTGTTTTCTTCGCAAGAATTTATTTTTACCTAAAGTCATTTCCAAAATACTCCTTAAAAGTGGTTAAAATCTTTTTTCTCTTTTTTTGAAAAGAGTCATGAGAGGTTCCACATACGATTGGTCTGTTCTTAGTTTAACTACATCTATACCATTCTTGGCAAACATCGTCGTCAGATAATGGTCCTTTTGTTTCCACCAAGATGCATAATTATTTCGCACTTTACTGCTGGAAGTGTCTACCAATAAAAGTTTACCAGATTCTGCATCTTTCATCCAAACAAGACCGATATCAGGAAATACAGCCTCTCTATTGTCAAAAATTCGCAAGGCTACCAAATCATGCTTTCGATTTACAATATTTAAAGCATCTTCAAATCCATCGCTCATAAAATCTGAAATAACAAAAGTGATGCTTTTCTTCTTAATGACATTATTAAAATGACGCAATGCATTGCTAATATCCGTCCCTTGTTGAAGTGGTTTAAATTGAAGAAGCTCTCTAATAATTCTCAAAATATGGGATTTCCCTTTTTTAGGAGGTATAAATTTTTCTACGCGATCGGTAAAAAGTAAAACACCAATTTTATCATTGTTCTGAATGGCAGAAAAAGCAAGTACTGCACAAAGTTCTGTAATAAGATCTTTTTTAAATTGTCTTGTTGTTCCAAATTCTTCTGATGCACTCACGTCTACGATCAGCATCACTGTCAATTCCCGTTCTTCTTCAAATACTTTAATATAGGGATGATTGAATCTTGCCGTAACATTCCAATCGATGGTACGAATGTCATCACCTGGCTGATATTCTCTAACTTCGCTGAATGCCATTCCTCTTCCTTTAAAAGCGCTATGAAACTCACCGGCAAAAACCTGATTGGATAGACCTCTGGTTTTAATTTCTATTTTCCTTACTTTTTTTAAAAGTTCAGCCGTTTCCATATTATCCGATTTCTTTTGTAATCACTTTTTGATATTCCCAAAAAATCATTTCTGACTATGGTACTTCTACCGCATTTAAAATATCGTTGATTATTTCAGTCGTAGTAATATTTTCAGCTTCGGCTTCATACGTAAGCCCAATTCTATGTCTCATCACATCGTGGCATATAGCTCTAATATCTTCTGGAATAACGTATCCTCTGCGTTTGATAAAAGCATAGGCTTTCGCTGCTAATGCCAGATTAATACTGGCACGGGGAGAACCTCCATAACTAATTAAAGGTGTAAGTTTATCCAATTTATAATTTTTTGGAAAACGGGTAGCAAAAACAATGTCAAGGATATACTTTTCTATTTTTTCATCCATATACACTTCTCTTACCACTTTCCTTGCTTTTAAAATGTCTTCCGGCCTTATGATTGCCTGAATTTTAGGAAAACTATCAGCAATGTTTTGACGAATGATGGCTCGTTCATCTTCAAATCCGGGATACCCAATCACTACCTTTAACATGAAGCGGTCTACCTGCGCTTCCGGCAGTGTATAAGTACCTTCCTGATCAATAGGATTCTGGGTTGCCAGAACAAGGAAAGGTTCAGGCAAGTCAAATGTTTTGTCTCCAATCGTTACTTGCCTTTCCTGCATTGCTTCGAGCAACGCGCTTTGTACTTTTGCCGGTGCTCTGTTTATTTCATCCGCCAGGATAAAGTTTGAAAATATCGGACCTTTACGAACGGTAAATTCTTCACTGCGTTGATTATAAATTAATGTTCCTATTACATCCGCAGGAAGAAGATCGGGCGTAAATTGAATTCTGCTAAACTGTGCTTGAATAGAAGAAGCAAGGGACTTTATGGCAAGTGTTTTCGCCAACCCCGGAACTCCTTCCAATAAAACGTGACCATTAGAAAGAAGACCTATTAAAAGCCTTTCTACCATATACTTTTGTCCTACGATTACTTTTCCAAGCTCTATACTGAGCAGATCAACAAAAGCACTCTCCTTCTGAATCCTTTCATTTAATTCTCTGATATCTGTAATTCGTTGTTCCTGAATCTCGTCCATTGGTATTCAAAATTTTAATATGTGCAACAAAATAGATTAATTTTTTCTCATTGAGAACTAGTTCTCAAAAATAATATTTTTCGGAAAGTTGAAAAAATTTTTACAAAATTTTCTGCCGTTTTACAAGAAATGATATTGGTCATCCTTTATACTATTTTAACAACACTATATCCTTTATCATTTGCTCAGAAACTTGGTCGAAAGCATTTTATTCCTATTCATTCAAATCATTCCTAATAGAACAAAACCGTAAAGTATATCTTTAAGACAATACTATTTTACATATCCCTTGGTGATCGCATAGGATAGTAATTCTGCAGTATTCTTTTTACTTGATTTCTCCAACATATTCTGGCGATGGGTATTCACTGTATTTTCACTAATGGACAAAAGATCTGCAATCTGATTACTGGATTTTCCCTTTCCAAGAAGCGTAAGAATTTCTAATTCACGTCTGGTAAAATCTACACATAATTCTTGTGTTGGATACGCTGCTACATAAATATTCTGAAAAACATGGTTTTGATCTTTTTGTGCAACTACAAAATCAACGTCTTTATCCTTTTTTATATGCGTGATATCTGACATAAAAAGAAGAATAAGCAATGGAAAACCTTCGTCATTTGTCTCAATAACACTTAGCTGTTGCATACACCATATAACCGATTTGTCTTTTTTAATCAGTTGAAAAGAAGCGGTAAACCGGAACTCTTTTATGTCTTGGCTTGAAGCATGCTGTTGAAAGTATCCATACAAAGTCGGGAAAATTTTATTTGTATAGATGATCCCATGTTCTAATGGAAAAGTGGCAATCACTTCTTCCATACCATTCGGTCCCATAAACAATTCAGGGGAATGTCCCGTAATGGTCTCTATATTATCACTCAGAAATTCGTATCCTAACAGCACATTGTTAAAAACCCCAACAATCGCAGGGGAATGCCGGAAAAGTTCTTGAAATTGCTCATTTTCAAACAAATCAAATTTTTTATTTTCCGAAAGATGATTTTGAAAATAATTTTCCGGCATGCATTTTTCTACGGTATCTAAAAATTTACGATAGAATTCATCAGGATTGTTTTTAAACTTAGCCATAGGTCTTGAAGAAATATTGGTTTTGAGTCACAATAAGCCTAAATATACTGAAAAGTCAGTATTTCTTTATAGGCCTTTGGGACGTAAATTTGCATATATTATCCCGGATCTCAAGATTGGCATTTGTTTTTATTTTTTAAAAAATCAGCGTATCTATACATATCTTGACGGGAGATACGATGGTTAAAAAACTTTAAAACAGTACCTTACTAAGAAACCCTATCTTATCCTCCCCCTTGAAAAATTTACAATTATTGCAATTCTTCTTTCTCTTTTTTCGTTAACGCATTAATTACCAATTTATAAGAATCATCAATCCATTGCTTTATCAATTTATCCGAAAGACTGCCATCCATTATAATGGTATTCCAATGTTTTTTATTCATGTGGTACCCCGGAATTACTGCTTCGTATTTCTCACGTAAAGCCACTGCCTCTTCTGGATCACATTTTAAATTAATACTCTCAAAAGTTTCTAAAGAGGTGAGCGCAAATATTTTTCCTTTTACTTTAAACACCAATGTATCGGGACCAAAGGGGAGTTCTTCAATTACTTCTTTTTTGGAAAGACAATATTCTCTGTATTCTTCAATATTCATAGTGAGTATAAAAATGATTGACAGATTTCGTCAAATTGCTTGCTATCTTATAAATAACCTGTATAGAATTACTACCAAACAAATAAGAAACATAAACATCGAAATTTTGTTGCTCCAGTGCATCATTTTAATGTTCACGTTCGTAGGACGAGACGGATCTTTTTTTCGGAAGTAATACCCGAAAGCCTCTCCTACTTTAAAATAGTCT
>DATHPH010000003.1:0-3288 GCA_035484095.1 Cytophagaceae bacterium
CCCTACTTCTTCAAGTCCCAATCCTTCAATGTTTACAACACGGCCAACGGATACCAAAGCCTTTTCTACATGAAAAATTTCTTTATGACCGTCTTTGTATTGAAGTTCGTATTCTACTTTCCCATCTTTTACTTCCATTCTTACCAATTGAGAATTACGATGAACATTCACTCCACGTTGAATCATGTTTTCTTCAATCTTAGCGGTGATGTCTTCGTCTTCAACAGGTAAAATTCTATCTGCTTTGTCAATGATATTTACTTTTGTGTATCCGAAATTTGAAAAAATCGTGGCCCATTCGCAGCCGATGACTCCGGCACCCATGATAACGATACTTTCAGGAAAATTTTCAAACGTTTCAATTCCGTCGCTTGTTACAATGTTTTTTTCATCCACAGGAATGTGCGGTAGTTTTCTTGGTCTACTGCCTGTAGCGAGTATAATGTATTCTGCGTATATAACTTCTTCTTCACCATTGGCTTTGGTGATGCTTATTTCATTTTTGGTTTTTAATTTTCCTGAGCCTCTTGTGTAATCAAAAATATCCGGATAAAGCTCGTGAAGTTTTTCCACGTGACTTTCTAAAATATGTTTACGATTGTTGATGGCTTGCCTTACATCGCTTAATACATCCTTGAAGGAAACATCGAATTTGCCGTTTGTGAATCTTTTTACTCTTGCCCTGGCAGATTCGATGTCTTTTGAGAGCTCCCAAAATGTTTTAGAAGAAAGAGCTCCGTTATAAAGTCCGGCACCTCCTAATTTATCTTTCTCAATTAATAAAACTTTTTTATTGAAATCCAACGCTCTCATGGCAGCAGCATAACCCGAAGGACCACCACCAATTACGCACAAATCATATTTCTTCATAGATAGTTAGGCAAAATAATAAGGCTAAGTTAAGTTTGAATATAAATAATATTTGAGACTAATACAAAATAACGGGCCTAGGCTCCAATTTATAACATAAAACGATTTCGGAAGGTTGTTTTCTTTTCAAGAGGTATTTTTTAGCAATTGGTGACCAAAGAGGTAATTGATTGCGAAAAGAAACAGCTGAAAAACTAGTTAGGATAATATAAAAAAGTTGTTACATAACTGACTTTACCCTTGGCTAAGTTTTGTTATGTAACAAAGAATATGAAAACAAATTATACTTACTTGATGAATTTAACGGGCCAACCAATGAAAAGGTTACAGAATAGTTCAATTTTTTACGACATTTTTAAATTATTCTTTTAACTCATTATTTCTAAACGATTTATCGTTTAGAAAACTAAGATATATTTATTCTTATTTACGTTTTTTGCGGTTAAGCTCCTTCAAGGTTATGTAAAATGAATTGGTGTTAAATTCAAGTTCCGGATGGTCCGTTTCAACAGGAAAAGAAAAATTTTCAAAACGATCGGATGGTGAGAATTTGTTATCTTTTTTACCCGAAGATCCGATCGTTAAGGGTAATCTGAAATCGGAAACTTCGGTCACCCATCTGCATTTGAGATGTACGTGCTTGCTGCTTTTTTTAAGAATTTCGTATTCTAAGATCGGTAAATTAATTTTCGTAAGATATTGCAGAAAAAAGGGTCGGTAGTTGAATCCTGTGAAATTGTTTATGCAAGCTATCATTTCTTCCGTACCAATTTGTTTCGATGAAAATTTTTCCTGAAGGTGCAATAGAAGGGCGAACCAAAGGGAGTCGTTATCAATCGAGTTGCGAAGCGTGTGGAGCATTCGTGCACCTTTATAATACATATCGGAGTCTTTCCAATAATGATAATTAACGTTGTAAAGGCCGATAATAGGTTCTCTGTTTTTAATGTATTTTGTTTGTCCGAGAAGGTAATTTTCAGCTGTTTCTTTATTATAAAGGCACTCTAGCATTAGAGTTTCTCCGTAGGTGGTGAATGCTTCGTGAATCCATAAATCGGCATGGTCGGCTACGCTGATGTTATTGCCCCACCATTCATGACCACTTTCGTGCACGATAATATAATCAAAACCAAACAAATTATTTTTAAAGTGATTTCCATAAGCGATACCACTCTGATGTTCCATTCCCCAGTAAGGAGCTTCTATCAATGCATAACCATCTTTTTCATAAGGATAATTCCCAAATAATTTTTCATAACATTGAATCATTGGTTTTACTTGTTCAAAATGTTTTTTTGCTTTATCAAAGTTGTAGGAAAGAACATAGTAATCAAGCTCAAGAAAAGTGTTGTCTTGTCTGACATAGGTATCGGAAAAATGAATGTAATGGCCTATGTTTAAGGTGACATTGTAGGTGTTAATGGGATAACTCACCATCCATTCGTATATTTTTGTTTGATGTATGGTGGAAGATACTTTTAAAAGTTTTCCATTAGAAGCACAAAAAAATTCTTGTGGCACTTCAAAATGCATGCGCATACTGTCAGGCTCGTCAGAAGGGTGATCCTTGCATGGCCACCACAGACTTGCTCCAACTCCTTCGCATGTCACGCTTATCCAGGAACGATTCAAACTATCCAACGACCACACAAATCCACCGTCCCAAGGCGGGTCAATCGCCCGATTTGGAGTACCTTTATAATAGATTTTTATAAATGAAGAGCCCTCTTTTTTTTGAGTAGTATGAAAACGAATAAAAACAGCGTTGTTTTTTCGGGAATAGGAGAGCAACCGATTTTCGGAGTCTGTAATTTTTTGAATCGATAGATTTTGATAAAGATCTATTTGTATCGTAGAGAAGTCTTCTTGTACAGAGAAATGAATACTATTACAACCAGAAATGGTATGATCGTTGACATTAACAGAAATCGACAGATCGTAGTAGGTAACATCAAAACAACGGCGCTCTTTTGAAAGTGTACCCCTCAGCGTGTCCCCGGAAGAAAAAGTTATTGGTTGTGAAAAGCAAGAAAACGAAAATTGGAAAATCACCAAAACAAAAAATAAATTTTTCATTCGGAGAATTATTTTCTCACCAAAGCAAGCAAATCTTTTTGAATGCCCCAATCTTTTGCAAGCTTCAACATACTCATGGCTTCAATTTCACTTACATAACCTTTGGATTGCGTATCGTCCCATACAGCACGTATGTATTCCAACCTTGACTCCTTTTCATAAGTGGCAATGGTAGTTTTGAAAAACTCTCTTGATCGCTCAAAAGAAGTGATGTTGTCCTGTTCAGAAAAATCATAAGCCCACTTTAATTCTTCCCTCGCATCCAGCTTTTCAGCGGTGTCGGCAAGAATCTTTTTTTCTTCTTCGTCCAGGCCGTGGTAGTTAAAAATCACGAGTTTTAAA
>DATHPH010000004.1:0-4619 GCA_035484095.1 Cytophagaceae bacterium
TGTAATATTTTACTTTTATCCGGATGATCTTTAAGTGCTATTTCGCCCAATTCATCCAGTGCTTCTACTTTCGTGAAAGTACTGTCAAAATCGATAATGAAATATTTATTGGTTTCCATTTTGTATTTTTTTAATGAGGGGCAAATTTAATCAAGTTATCAATGATTTTTATGATTTGAGAGGGATAAAAACAAGATTTTTTAATCTTCTTATCAACCATGAAGTGTGACAGTATGGATGCGGAAGCCATGCATAAAATGTGGATAACAAGTCAATAAACTGTGAATTAGCTATTTGATTTCTTTTTTAATGTTTTCAACGATCTCATAAACAGCCGGACAAACAAAAGTGTTTTTCAACGTCAGATCCAGTATTTGGTACATCTTTTTTCTGTTGGTATGTGGATATTCTTTGCAGGCATTCGGACGGTCTTCATAAACCTGACAATAATTATCGGTGCTAAGAAAAGGACAAGGAGTGGTTTTTAAAACATAATCCTTGTCTTCGTCAAGTACAAGGTAAAGGTCCATGAAAGTAGCTATTTTTATTTTAAAATGTTTAGAAAGACGTTCGATGTCTCTTGAAGTGAAGATAGGACTCGTAGTTTTGCAGCAATTGGCACAAGTTAGACAATCAATCGTTTGAAAAGTTTTTTCATGAAGCGTTTCAAATTTTTCATCAAGGTCTTTTAATTTTGTTTTTTTTAGTTTCTCGAATAGCTTTTTAGTTTCTTTTTCAGCTTTTTTTGCCTGATGCACAAGATTGTGAAGTTTCAAGGTGGTTTTTTCTTAAATTGATTTCAAATTTAGAAGATTTAAACAAATTAAAAGTATGCAAACCTGGTTAATTTATGCAATCCTGTCTATGTTTTTTGCGGGTCTTACTTCTGTATTGGCAAAACATGGTTTAAAGGAAATTAGTGCTGATCTTGCTTTGGTAGTGCGCACTACGGTAGTATTTGGGATGGTATTGATTAATTTTTTCCTTTGGCAGGAAATTAAATCGGTTGGACAATTATCCTACAAAGCTATTCTGTTTCTGGTGTTATCAGGTTTGACTACTTCATTTTCATGGATATTCTATTATAAAGCAATAAAAATAGGCGATGTTTCTATGGTCGCTTCTATTGATAAATGCAGTTTGCTGATCACCTTAATTCTTTCTTTTGTGTTTCTAAAAGAACCACTAACGCCTAAAATAGTATTTGGAGCAGGTTTTATTTTTACCGGAATGATGATTATGGTATGGAAGTAGTTCTCCTAAAAAAGCAGACCGATAAGGAAGCCATAATACGCAACAAATTCTCTGGCCAATGAATAGATATCCATTATCTCAAAATAGTGGGAGTGTGCTGTGTATATATTTTTTACACCTAAAGTTTGCAGCATTGTTTTGCTTCTATAAATGTGATAGAATTGAGAAACAATAATAACTGAATTCAAATGATATTGTTTTGAAAATGGAATATAATTCAACATGGTTTCATAGGTCGTAAGACCTTTGTCGTCCATGATAATGTCATTCGCCGGGATACCTCTTTCTAATAAATAATTTCTCATTTCCCTCGCTTCGTAATACCCTTCTTTTCCGAGTCCTCCACTCACGATTATTTTAGGAGCCATCTTCTGATTGTATAATTCCAATCCTTTTTCTACGCGGCTTTTCAGGCGATTGGAGAGGGTTCCATCAGTGTTTACTTTATTCCCTAGAATAAGAATACAATCGGCTTTTTTAATATAATCGTTGAGCCCATATACGCTGGTATATATGCTATGAATTAATAACCAGATGGCTAATGCCAGTAGAGAATAATTAGCAATTTGTGGCATGCGATGAAACAAGGATTATAGTGTTATGAAATTAGTTAAAAATAAGATAAATTTTGTTCTGAATAATAAAAAACGGCCACCGTTTTGGCAGCCGTTTTGTTTTTGTGAAAAACAATAGAACGATTATTTCTTCTCGTTCATTTTATCTTTCAGGTCAGAAAGAGCAGAAATATCACCAAGCGTAGATTTCTCTACTTCTTTGTTTACTTCTTTTACTGTTTTCTGTTTTGTTCCTGATACAGATTTCTTGTTTTCTTTTTTATCTTCAGAAGCAGTTACTTCATTCAATCTTGAATGGGTAAGTGCTATTTTCCTTTCGTCTTTAGAAAACTCAAGTACTCTGAAGTCAAGAGATTCTCCTTGTTCTCCAAGTTTTCCGTCTTCTTTCACTAAATTTTTAGAAGCGCAGAAACCTTCGATACCGTATTGAAGCTCTACCATTACACCTTTATCGTTTTTAGAAACGATGGTTCCTTTATGGATAGAACCGATGCTGAAAATTGTTTCAAATGTATTCCAAGGATTTTCCTCTAATTGTTTGTGACCCAAAGCAAGTTTTCTGTTTTCTGCATCCAGTTCAAGCACGATTACATCCAGTTTCTCTCCTACTTTTACAAACTCGGAAGGATGTTTGATTTTTTTCGTCCAAGAAAGATCAGATACGTGTACCAAGCCATCTATACCTTCTTCCAGTTCAATAAACAGACCAAAATTAGTAAGGTTTCTTACGATACCAGTATGTTTCGTTCCGATAGCATATTTAGAAAGTAAATCTTGTTTTGTCCAGGGATCTTCAGAAAGTTGTTTAATGCCAAGAGACATTTTTCTTTCTTCTCTATCTAATGTCAATACTACTGCGCTTAATTCATCGCCGGCTTTCATGAAATCCTGAGGATTTCTTAGATGTTGCGACCAGCTCATTTCAGATACGTGAATCAAACCTTCTACACCTGTTTGTATTTCCAGGAATGCGCCATAATCGGCTACGTTTACTATTTTTCCTTTTACAATGGAACCTACTACTACATCTGCAGGCAATGAATCCCATGGGTGAGAAGTAAGTTGTTTCATACCAAGAGAAATTCTCTTTTTCTCATCATCAAAATCAAGTACCACCACG
The DNA here is from genome assembly GCA_035484095.1 of Cytophagaceae bacterium. Taxonomy (GTDB): domain Bacteria; phylum Bacteroidota; class Bacteroidia; order Cytophagales; family Cytophagaceae; genus JANYCO01. The sequence goes on from DATHPH010000004.1 coordinate 2,950, forward strand.
TTGACTTTTTGATCAAGTTTAAGTACTTCTTCCGGATGATTGATTCTACCCCATGAAATATCAGTAATGTGCAATAATCCATCTACACCACCAAGATCGATGAATACACCGAAGTTCGTCATGTTTTTAATTACACCTTCCAGTACCTGACCTTTGTCAAGGTTATTCAGGATTTCCGCTTTTTGTTTTTCTATATCTTTTTCGATGAGTACTTTGTGTGAAACTACCACGTTGTCGTTGGTATTGTTAATTTTCACCACTTTTACTTCCATTTTCTTACCAACAAAAATGTCGAAATCCCGAATTGGTTTTACATCAATTTGAGATCCTGGTAAGAAAGCCTCGATGCCGTATATGTCTACGATAAGACCCCCTTTGGTTCTTCTCTTTACAAAACCATCTATTACAAGGTCTTTTTCCAAAGCATTTTGTATATTGTCCCATGCTTTTACAATTTTCGCTTTCTTTCTGGAAAGAATCAATTGGCCGTTTTTGTCTTCTTGATCTTCAATGAAAACCTCCACTTCTAAACCCACTGCCAATTCTTCATTTTGGTCACGGAATTCAGACAGTGAAATAAGCCCGTCAGATTTGAAACCAATGTTTACGATTACTTCACGGTCGGTAATACCAACTATAACACCAGTTAACACTTTTTTTTCTTCAACTTGGTTAAGCGTACCTTCGTACAGTTTTTCAAGTTGCTCTCTTTCTTTTGCTGAATAATTACCACCGAACCCTTTTTTGTCGGATACTAATGACCAGTCAAAATCATCTACTAAATTTGTCATAAATTATTGTTGCTCTTATTACATCAGCCGTAGAGCAATGAGGCTGAAATTTTGTGAAAATAAATCCAACACACTCGTGTTAAACTCCATAAAGAAATTTTATGGACTGCAAAGGTAAGGAAAAATAGTGGTATAGAAAGAGTTAAATGAAAAAAGATGTAATTTGAAGACGAAAGAGATGTGTTTTGTGAAGGTTTTTTTAATGAGTTTTTATCCTGGTTTTAAATGATCTGTTAAAATAGCGGAGATCGATGATCGATTAAAGTTTTTGATCTTACTTTTTTATTTGTAATCTGTTGTATTTCTTCTTATTACAAAGTAAATAAAGTGCCATATAATTTATTTTACTAAATAAATTAGTATTGTTAAAATATTTAGTATATATTTGCTAAAGAAATTAACACTAAACTAAAAGCAATAAGACTTAGTGATTTTCAATGAGTCTGGTCCCGTAAGTCCTGTGCTCCTCCTTTAAAATTAAAATTGGTTCTATAATGAAAAAATCAACACATTACATGACCGTGATTGGTATCTTTAAAGAAAGTTTTGGTAATTTCCCATTAGATAAATTAAAGAAGCTTTACAACGAATCACAACTTATTTACGAAGCGAGGGTTGCGGTAAGAGAACTTATCGAAGAAAAAGAAAGCAACTATTTCGTCTAAAGTACACGTAGCTACCTTTATATAGAATATACTATGACACTTATTAGTGAAAATATTAAATTTTTGCGCAAACAACAGGGGTTGACGCAGGAGCAAATGTCGGAGCGTTTAGGAATAAAACGTTCTTTATTGGGTGCTTATGAAGAAGGACGTGCAGAGCCTAACCTGAATTGTCTTTTATTAATTTCTAAACTATTTGAACTTCCGGTAGAAG
>DATHPH010000005.1:0-8036 GCA_035484095.1 Cytophagaceae bacterium
ATTCCAATACTATTATTGTTAAATTCTTCTAGATGTTCGCTTTCGTATAACTTCTTCCAGTAATTAAAGTCTTTCATTAACTATTTGTTTTTCTATGAGTGTTGAGACAAAATATTTTTTCCTTGGGTAGCAAACAAATAAAATTTCTTGACTACCTGCTACGCTTCCTTTTCCGCCTCTGCCATTTTGATAGGTTTTTGCTTCAATTTTTACATCTCTGTATTTTGAGATTATCTTTTCAAATTCTTTAATTCCCGGATAGCTCCTATTATTATAACTTATAAGCCAATTTGGAATTTTTTCCGAAAGTTCAAAAAGTTTTTCAAAAGAAGTTATTACATCTCTTTTTTTATCAAACCCACTAAAACGTTGAGGTTCATAGCGCTTTATTCCGTTTACAAATTCTTTGTCTTTCCAATATTCTGTATAGGTTTCAAGTAAATGATAAAATCCTTGATAGTCTGCGTGACTATCACAATATGGTGGATCAAAGTAAGCTAAATCAATATTTTCAATTGTTGGTAATAATTCTATAATGTTTTTATTGAAGCTTTTATTTTCCTGTTTGTTGTCGAAAATGGCATTGTTGTATTTCGGAAGTATTTCTTCGAAAATATCTTTGATTGGTCTTATTAAACTTCTGTTACGTTTTATTCTTTCAGGGTCATTTGCGTAAACCAATGCCTGTGTATGGCCAAAATGGCCCATAGTAATTTTTCTGGTCATACTTCTGTTAATTACCGCAAAAGCAATTGCTTGCTTGATTGGGTTTTCAAGTAATGGAATGTTTGCCCTAAAATTGTCTAAGAATTCTGCTTCTTCTCTTTCAAAAAACACATTTGTAAATGTGTTTTCCATTAATTCAAAATCTTTTTTTGTAGATGCAGGTTGAAAAAGTAATTTTAAATCTTTATCAGTAAGCTTAATGTCTTTGTTTTCAATTAGAGCTAATCCGATTTGATTATTGAAGTTTAAAAAGTCATTTGTTATTGTTTTATATCCCATTTGTTTAAATAGAAACGCAATAGATTGAGAACCTGCAAAAGCATCAATTGCCGTTCTAACATTTTCAGGCACGAATTTTCTTATCCAAACTAAATGGGTGTATTTAGCACCCAAATATTGAGGTTCAGGAAATTGATAGTTGAAATTTGTATATTCTTCAAAAAGCATTCTATATTATCTGTTATTCAAGTCCAATTTACATTTTTGGGTCGTTTTTTGACTAAAAACTTATCCGAATTGTCAACGGTCTACTTATCAATTTGTGGATGGGTTTTGGGTAGGTATTACTTTGGCTCGTTTTGAAATAATTTATAAATTGAAGTTTAAGTTCTTGATTTCTTTATCTTTTTAGTTGGAGCATAAATAGGATAACCATTTAAAATCTAATAATAATATAACAAGGCATCTCTCTCAATTTGGAAATTACTTTATTCTAGTCACTCGCATTGGTTGATTAACCAGACTTTAAAACTTAGTTTAAGTTAAAAAAAGTATCCCAATACGTACTGATATTTTTGTATTTTATTTTTAATAATCAACCTGATTGTTTAAACCAGTCAAAAAATAAGAGCTTTCAGATTCTCTGAAAGCCCCATAAATAATGGTGTGGAGAATACCGGAGTCGAACCGGTGACCTCTTGCATGCCATGCAAGCGCTCTAGCCAGCTGAGCTAATTCCCCATTAAATAAAATGTTCCTATGGTCTGGCAATTGCAGGGAGGAACAACACCCTTTTTACAAGGGTGCAAATATAAATCAATATTCCTCATTTTAAAAGATTCTTACTGCCTTTATTATAATGGGTTTATAGTAGTCGGTGAATAGTTCTGTTTCTACTACTCCCATTTTCGTGGAAGCATGGATAAATTTTACAGAGTCCGTTCCTTTGATTTCTGTGACCATACCCACATGGGTGATTTTTTTATGGCCTTTTTTATCGGTAAAAAATACCAGGTCTCCTTTTTGGAGATCGTTCAGGCTAACCGTCTTTCCAAAATTGCCCTGCTCGTTGGCCGTGCGGGGAAGCTGTATTTCCGCAGCTTTATAGGAAGCACAGGTAAGGGCCGAACAATCCATACCTGCTCTGGAAGTACCACCGTATTTATAAGGAGTGCCCGTATAGCTGCGTGCCGTTTTTATAACCAACTCGGTTTTTTTACGGATGGACGATTCTACCGCAGTCACTTTTTCTTTTTTCGGTTTCTCCTTCCTATCTCTTTTGGCGACACTCGATTTCTGTCCGTTTTTGCAGGAAAGTAATGTTACGAGTACCAAAAACAATAGTATTTTTTTCACAGTACGGTTACCTCAATTTTGTCATAAAGATAATCAGTATTATCCTTTCTTTCCTTCTTTTTTACCGATCTTATTCACATTAAAAAGCTTCTGAATCAAGTTATTTAAAGCTTTTTAATATTTTAAGCTAAAATTTAAAATATTCTCTTTTTTAAATCGTCTATCCTAAAAAAGAACGAAGAATATGGAAGGGAAAGTATACTATAAAGTCAGGTACTCGGTTACTACTTCGCTGGAAAATCATGGAGAGTTTTCACAGAATCAAAATGTGCTTATTCAATCTTTGAAATCAGAGACCAATGACCTGAATGAAGTATTTACAGATTTATTTACGCTGCATCGTCAGGAAGGGATTATCGGGTTGGAAATTCTTTCCGTGGAAACAATTCAACCGGAGGTGATTTCTGCCGAACTTCATACGATGCAACACCGCTATCAATAAAACAATACGTTTACGATTCAATACAAATGGGTTCCTTCTGGGTGCATTTGTATTATTGACTTCCCTGACAGGTCAATAGTGAAAAGCGATTTTTAAGAACATTCAAACAAATACCCTCTTTTTTGATCGTCAGTAATAGGATCAAAAAATTTTGTTGAAATAAAGGCGGATGATTACCTTTCGGAAAACGACTTCTTATATGATGCCTCACATTCTTATGATTCTTGCCTCCAAAGGTTTTCGGGACATTGAATACATTACGCCTCGGGCTTTTTTTGAACAATATGGCTTTAAAGTGTCCACTGCCTCCTCCTCAAAAATTTCAAAAGGTCGGTTTGGCTATCAAGTGAAAAATGATTTTTTGATTGAAGAAGTACAGATAAAAGAATTTGACGGAATTTATTTAGTAGGAGGTGGAGGCTCTTTGGAATATCGTACCAACGATAAAGCCAGGTTACTTGTAGAAGCTTTTTATGTAGCCCATAAACCCATTGCCGCCATTTGTGCTGCTCCTCAAAATTTTTTGCACTGGGGATTGATGAAGGGAAAGAGGGTAACAGGTCATAACGGAGATGGATTATTTCCTGCTTTGGCAATTCAGTTTGGAGCTATTCCCGATGTTGAAAAAACGGTAGTATACGATGGTGGTATTCTTACGGCCAATGGTCCGGAAGCGGCAGAAGAAAGTGCGTTGGAATTTATGAAGTTGTTCCGAAATGAATAAAAAAAGCGTTTCGGTTACCTTTTTTCGTTGAAAAACATTAATTACCTGAAACCTTATTTAAACTATTTTAGTATAATACGTAGGAAGTATAGTACAAAAATAGTAATTTGTTGTTTAAATCAGTATTTAAAAATATCTTTAAAAACCTTTAAAAGATTAATTGCCTATGAGATAAATCTCTACGTTACCAAAACTAGAGTATTATGATAATTAACAAAATGAGCGATGCTGAATTGGTTTCGCTATACGTTAAAGGCAAAGAAGAGGCATTCGCCATTCTTCTAAAAAGGCACAAATCCAAAATATTAACCACTATTTTCCTGATCGTGAAGGACCGTGATCATGCAGAAGATCTTATGCAGGATACGTTCTTTAAAGTGATTCGTAAGTTAAAAGCGGGAGAATATAACAATGAGGGCAAATTTGTCCAGTGGGTATGCCGAATAGCTCGAAATATGGCTATTGACAGCTTCCGTAAGGACCGTCGATATCCGCATTCCGATATTGACGAGGCACCAAGTGTGTATAATTCCACAAACTTTTCTGAAGAATCTGTTGAATCCATTAAAATAAAAGAGGATACTCATTCGTTACTAAGAAAGACAATACAAGCGCTTCCGGAAGTTCAGAGAGAGGTGGTACTGATGAGGCACTACGCCGATATGAGTTTCCAGGAGATTGCTGAAGAAACAGGAGTAAGCATTAATACGGCCCTTGGCAGGATGCGTTACGCCCTGATTAACCTCAGGAAACAATTACAAAACGACCAGTTAGCCTATGATAAAAACAGCTACCCACAATGAAGTAATTCTTAATGTTTACAAAGAAACCAGTGAGAATTCTCAAAGAGATTTTCGCACTCAATGCCTTCTCAATACCTTTCTCTCGGACGAACGGGATGAATATGAGGATGTAAAAATCGCATTGGAAGAATTATCTTTTCAGCCAAGACAAAAAAGTATTGATGCCATCTTAAATTACTCGGCATCGTTTATGTCGAAGCATTAAAAATCCATAAATAGTCGTTTTGCGAAGGGTACACTCTAGTTGAATTCGCAAGACGACTATTTTATTTGTGAATCCTTTCATTTCTTCTTTATTTACGCATTGGATGAAATAACATAGTCAATGCAGAGAAAAGAACGGTTTGAAAGGTTTATCAATTATTTTAAAGAGCATTCCCCCGATGCACAAACGGAGCTTCATTATTCAAATCCCTATGAATTATTGGTAGCCGTTATTCTCAGTGCTCAATGCACAGATAAAAGGGTAAATCTGACTACTCCGGCATTGTTTCAACGTTTCCCAAATCCGTATGAATTAGGAAAGGCATCTGTAGAAGAAGTATTTGAGTACATCCGAAGTATTTCTTTCCCTAACAACAAAGCGAAACATTTGGTGGGCATGGCCAATATCCTGATTGGAGAATTTAAAGGAGAAGTGCCGAGTGACGTAGAGGATTTGCAAAAAATGCCTGGAGTTGGGAGGAAAACCGCCAATGTGATTAGTTCGGTGATTTTCAATCAACCGGCTATGGCTGTAGATACGCATGTATTCAGAGTTTCTAAACGAATCGGTTTGGTAACGCAGACCGCGAATACTCCGTTGGCCGTAGAAAAGCAGTTGATGAAATACATTCCAAGTGAATATGTGCATGTGGCGCACCACTGGCTTATCCTGCATGGTCGCTACATTTGTGTAGCCAGAACTCCGAAATGCAATGAGTGTCCCTTAAAAGATTTTTGTTGGTATTATGAGAAAAATTTGAAAAAATAAAATTTGATTTTTTTTGATTATGGGATGTTTTATTTTTTCTAAAATGCTTCTGATAAAAATACATATAAACCACTATTGGGTGAATTCCCCCACGCATAATCCATGCGGAGATTGATGTTGTCTTTTCTGTTTAATTTAAAGCGCAATCCCCCTCCGATGGAGAATTTGGGAAGGGTTGTCAATAAATCGCCAACGGTACTGTTAACATTGCCAATACCGGCAAAGGCTGCCACTCCAATCCGCCAAAACAGGTAACGTCTGTATTCCGCCTGTATACTCATATAATCTTTGTCCCGAAATCTTCCTTTGTAGTAACCTCTCATATCCATATCACTGCCAAGCAGGGCATACATTTGAAAAGGCGGATGACCTGCTACAAAATTTCCGGTGGTCTGAAAAGCCAATACTTGTTTTCTGTTGAGCTTTACGAATTTTCGTATGTCCAATTCAAAGGTAGCAAAGCTACTCCTGCTTCCGGTATACTTTCCAAAATATTGGTTAAGAAAGCTAATATATACGCCTTTGCTAGGGGTTAGAATATTGTCTCTTTTATCATAAATAAAAGCAGGTCCAAACCCATTTGAAAAACTTCCTTTGAATTGTTCCGGAGTAAGATTTTGTTGACCCGATATGTATTTCATATCGTACATATAATACAATCTGTATTTAATTCCAACATACGACCGTCCCCTTACTTTTCTCAAGAAAGCCATATTCGCAAAAATTCGTTGACTGTTGTATCTTTCCAGGGCATCAGGTTGTGTAGCATTTCCTATCCCCCAATAGCGATCCGGATATTTTTCATACCCAAATAATCCTTTAAGAATATAATGATGGCCTATGTAAAAGAAAATATCATTTTCAAGAATGGCCTGGTGGTTTTGTGTATACGTGAAGGTCAGCTCCGAATAAGAAAACGGAAGTGTACTGTCTTTGCTTACGCGACATGTAAGCAACAGCGCACCTCCTCCCAGTAAATGGGTTTCAGGAAGGTAGCCAAGAAAGGGAAGGGGAGTAATCTTGGCTTTTTTTTCATTTTTATGGCCAAAAAGTTTGCTTAGGAAAGTGGAATCATTTTTGTATTCTATTGGAAAATCTTGTGCAAATGTGATAGTTTGACCATGTAGAAAAAAAATTAATAAAAATAAGTATAGAAATTTTTTGTATCTATTATATTCATAAAAAAAAACTACTTTCATTTTCAACTTATCAACCTAATCGTATCAACGTATAAATATAGAAAGTTTCAGGATGGTAAAAAAGAATCGCCTGATAAAGAAACGTACGTGGTAGAAATAAAGTATCGTGATCGAACAGGATTGAATCGCTTTTTCATTGCAAATGGAGAGGTTTTTAGTAATTAAAATTAAAACAGGATTCTAGTATAGAATTTATTCAGAAACTATTTATATCATTGACATAAGAAAAATAATAGAAGAACTCTCTGATTTAATACCGCCATGAAAAAGTTACCCGTCCCTTTCCTGAAGTTGCTATGTCAGGGCATTTGTCTAGCGATGACAATTCCCTTTACGACATTGGCTCAAATGCCAATAAACGACGCCGCAGGCATTCTAAGTCCAAACGATACCGTTTTAAAGCTTCAAACTACGCTGGATAATGTGTATGTATGTCCGAATAAGAAAGAGGTGTATTTATATATTGATTTAGAAGGTTGCTCGTTGGGAAAAAGAATTCCTCTAAACATATCTGTGGTATTCGACAGGAGTGGTTCTATGGAAGGTGAAAGAATCCGCTATGGGAAAACAGCCCTTGAATATCTTATCGATCACTTAGAACCAATAGACAATGCTTCTATTGTAATATACGACCATTTAGCAGAAGTACTTCACGGATCTACTCCTGTTACCAACAAGGAGCATTTAAAAAAGAAGCTGGAACACATCCGGCCCCGTGGTGCCACCAGCATTAGTGCAGGATTGGAATTGGGTTACGCAGAAGTCAAGTCTACCTACGATAACAATAAAATAAACAAGATATTTTTGATGTCCGACGGCATTCCCAACGAAGGCATCACCGATCCATATTTATTGGAAAGAATGGTGAAAGTATTCAGTTCAAAAAATAATATTTCGCTTTCGTCATTTGGACTTGGACATGAATTTGATGAAGTATTAATGCATGATCTTGCCGAGGCCGGCGGTGGTAATTATTACTATATTGCGAGTCCTGAAGATGCCGCCAGGGATTTTGTTTCCGAAATCAAAACACTGTTGTCTGTTGTAGCCAAAAGAACGAGTCTGAGTGTCGAGTTCCCTTCTGATTATTTAGAATTATCAAAAGTATACGGTCAGCATTCTACTGTTGCCGGAGATATGATTTTTATTGACCTGAAAGAAGTACATCCAAACGAAACCAACGGTATTTTACTTAAGTTTAACATCCTGCAACCTGTCAATAGCACGTTAGTTTTTAATACATCACTTGCCTATGATAATGTGCTCAGCGATGTTCGGATGATTCAGCGAAGGATGAATACTATAGCACCCACAAAGAACGTTGATAGTTGTAGTAGAAAGACAAACGATTCGGTACTGGAAAAAATAGTTTATTTCACCAGCAACGATCTTCTTGAATCCGCAATTAAAGATGCAGAAAATCATAATATTGCTTCTGCCAAAAATAAAATACAGACCGGTAAAAATCTTATCTCTTCCGGGAATGCCGGCGAATCTCCTATGTTGGACAGGCAATACAAAGCATTGGACGATTATGAAAAACATTTGAATAATTGGAGTTCAAAAGATGAAAATGAAATAAAAAGATTACACA
>DATHPH010000006.1:0-3132 GCA_035484095.1 Cytophagaceae bacterium
GTCATTCATTTCTAAGTGCTGATTAATAAAAATATATTCCATGTCCGGATACAATTCTTTTAATACATCAATCATATCCAACACTTCAATGTTCTTATCTGAAAGATTGTAAATACCGGAAGGTGCTTTAGACAAACGCAACTCAACCAACGTAGCAACTGTCTTGTCAATATGAATAAAAGGTCTTATCTGCTTCCCTGATCCATGGATCTGAATTTTCCCGTTAAAATGAGCATCGAACATAAAGCGGTTTATGACACTATCAAAACGGATAGTAGTAGCAGGACCATATACTTTCGCACAACGCAAAATATAGGTATTCATTTTCGCCATGAGTCGCTCCACATGTCCTTCTGCGCGAAGCTTTGAAACACTGTAATGGTTGGTGGGATCAGGAGAAGTGGCTTCATCGATTTCCCTTTTTGATTTTCCATAAACCGAAGCGCAACTCAAATACACAAAACGGGAAATCGAATTTGATTCTTCCACTGCATAAATCAACTCTGCAGTACCCCAATGATTCACTTGCTCGTATATATGACTGTCTATATTGGAAAAGGGTTTAGAAACTTTAGCGGCAAGATGGTATACTACATCAATTCCCTTCAGCACTTTTCTTATTTTTCTGGAGTCAAGTAACTCTCCGAATTCAAATTTTACTTTACCATTGGAAATCTTATGGCTAAGACTTGTAAAAAAATTATAATTTTCACGACTTAAATTGTCATACACAAGAATGGAAGACACATCCTCTTTTTTTGACAATTCATATACCAACTCTGCTCCTATATAACCTGCTCCTCCTGTAATTAGAATATTCATTTTTATCTATTTAATTATTTTATAAACGTCGGTTAACATTCTGACCTCAGTAATATTGGTTTTATTTTTGCACTAAATCTGTATTCAACCCACACTCTGTTTTTTTCAGCCCAAACCATCTTCCCTCCCGTTCATTCCAATCCAGATCAAATTTGCGGGTACAGGGTTCACAACCTATACTAAGATAGCCTTTTTCTTCCAAAGGATGGCGAGGCAAGGCATGTTCTTTCATATATAAATGAATCATTTTATTTGTCCAGTCAAGCATTGGATGAAAACGAACCACTCCGTAAGGAGCTTTTTCTTCCAATTTAAATGCCTTACGCACTGCGCTCTGGTCAGCTCGGACACCATTTATCCAAATATCATTTTCGGCTAAAATTGGTTCAAGAGGTTGTACTTTATTTAAAAAACAGCAATAATCAGGATCCGAGGTAAACAATAATCTTCCTTGTGAATCTTTCTGCATCATTTTTGGAACAAAAGGTTTTGCCTCTTTAATAGTAAGATTAAAGTCCTTCGCTAAGAGATCTTTAAATGAAACGGTTTCTGGAAAATGATATCCTGTATTAATAAAATAAACAGGTATGGAAGAGTCTATTTTACTCAATATATGAAGTAAAACAATACTATGCGATTGAAAAGAGGAAGTAGTAAACATCTTTTTACCCTCTTCTTTATATTTTTCAATCTGTTTTTTTATATCATCAATATTCATAAAAACCGGATTTGCATTTATTTAATAAATCTTAAAATAATTATTTTAGTTCAAATCCACTTTAATTTGATGCAAAATAGTGCAATTTAGGTATTTTTAAAAGTAGCCTGTAAAATAACATCTCGAAAAGAGACTTATTTTAAGTTTCTAAGAACTTTTGGCACGATTCAAGAGTTTTAGCAATTATTGTGTAATTTTAAGGTCTTTAATTTATGAAATGAAAGTAGCTGTATACCGAAAAGAACATTTCAACGCGGCCCACAGATTATATAATCAGAAATGGGATGACCAACTAAATACTCAGATGTTTGGAAAATGTAACAATCCTAATTTTCATGGACATAACTATGAACTCATTGTTAAAATAATCGGAGATATAAACCCTGAAACCGGTTATGTGATGGACATGAAAATATTGAGTGAGATAATAAAAAACCATGTGCTTAAAAAATTTGACCACAAAAATTTAAATCTCGACACTCATGAATTTAAAGAACTTAATCCTACCGCTGAAAATATTGCAATGGTTATTTGGAATATTTTGAGAGGAAAAATTGACAAAAAATACGAAATTAAAATTACATTATATGAAACCGAAAGAAACTTCGTTGAATACCCCGCATAAAAATACTTTAGACGAAATTGGTGAAGAGCACATCAGTACTTCTTTCGAAACTCCTCTTCGTGAAGATGCCTTTAATCTGGACGATGCAACTAAAATAGAACTTGTCAAAAAACATTTTCGTGAAATCATGCTTATCCTTGGTCTGGATCTTACAGACGATAGCCTTAAAGGAACTCCTGACCGCGTAGCAAAGATGTATGTGAAAGAAATTTTCAGCGGTCTTAATCCTAAAAACAAACCTACCATACGCCTTTTTGAAAATAAATATAAGTACGATCAAATGGTGGTCGAAAAAAATATTACATTCTATTCTTATTGCGAACATCATTTTGTGCCAATCATTGGCAAGGCACACGTAGCATACATTTCTTCCGGAAAAGTAATCGGTCTTTCTAAATTAAATCGCATTGTCCAATACTATGCCAACAGACCACAGGTTCAAGAAAGAATGACCGTTCAAATAGCCAATGAAATGAAAGAAGCACTCCAGACAGAAAATATCGCTGTGGTCATGGATGCTACTCACTTATGCGTTTCCTCCAGAGGTGTAAAAGATAATGATAGTGCTACGGTTACCTCTCATTATTCCGGAAAATTTTTGGATGATCAACTAAAAAATGAATTTCTAAAATACCTCAAATAAGATATTTTGTTTCCTGTAGTTTAAATTGTAAATTAAAATTCAATTTTATGTAAGGCCAGATTTTAAATTTAAACGATGATGAAAAAACTGTTATTATTATTTTTTGTGCTCCTTATTTTATCATACTCAACGCAGGCACAAGAACATAGCAAAGAAGCTAAAATACACGCCACACAAGCGCAACACTATTTCGATAACGGGGATTACAAAATGGCCTTGAACTACTACCTCATGGCAGAAAAATTACACCCTGGAGATCCTCATTTTGCCTATTCAGCCGGACTTTGTTACAGCAAACTTGGCTACTTTGACGAAGCTCTGCCA
>DATHPH010000007.1:0-4161 GCA_035484095.1 Cytophagaceae bacterium
TTACAGGGGAAAAGAAAAACTTATTAATCTCTGCTTAGCATAAGATTAATAAGTCCTGCCAGATAAGAAAATAAGAGTAAGAATGCACCTGCCAGCATTGTGACCAGATACCAGGGAAGTGTAGTAAGCGTGAGCAGATAAAATACAGAACTAAATAATACGACCACCAAAAATAATCGAAAAATTATTGAGTAAGGAACTTCAATATCCAGTTTGGTATGTGTATAATACAGATAAGAAACAGAAAGAAAAACGGTGCTTACAACCGTTATCCATGCCGAAGCGATGGGGCCATATATTGGTATGAAAATGAAATTGCCTACAATATTTATTAAAATACTTCCAACAATCATCATACTTACTTTTTTTTCATATCCGGTAGCGGTAAGCAATGTACTGTATAAAGCAAACATTCCTTGAAGTGCAGCAGAGACAAATAATATTTTCAATACGTTTGTCATAGTAGTAATTTCCTCTGTAGTACTATTTTTCTGTTGAAAAAATAAGGTTTCTCCATAAAAATAAATAAAAACTGCAATGAATATCATAGGAACAGCAGCTACCACCTGACCAAAATTAATAAGTCTTTGTTTTTCTTTTTTATCGTGAAGATGGTAGGCAAATTTTGCAAAGAACAAAGGAAGGATCGTCCATAAATACATCATCGAAGCATCCAGAAACCGATAGGCTGCGGCATAGAGACCAGCGTGAGCTTCTTTGGCAATATTTCCGGAGGTTCTGGATAAATATTCAATAATGATTGAATCCACTTTTTCATTTAATGAATAAAGTACCGTGATTACAGCAAAAGGTATACTTTGTTGAATTAGTGTTTTTAATTTTCGAGGGTTTAGCTTGGGTGCGATGTAATCGAATAGGCGTATACTTACAAAATAGAAAACCATTACGGTGACTACTAAAGAAGCCAGTCTTGCATAAATAAAAAGGTCAAGGTTAATACGTTGGGAAAGCATTACAACAACCAATAGAAGCAAAATGAATTTATCCATGATGGATGCTGTTGAATCTACCATGAAGTGCTGGTTTGCTTGAAAATTTGCCCTAAAAAAGAATAGTAATTGTACCAAGGCTTGAGCCAAGCAAAGCACCAACAAAAAGTATAGTTCTCTTTCGTTGTAGCCCATTATCCAGCCCACCAATGACATCAGGATTGGATAAACAATAAGCATTAATAATTTTAACGCAAAAATATTTGAAAATATTTCTTTAATTCGAGTAGGTTCGGAAGCAATTTTTTTAGTAATAAATTGATTTAAGCCAATATCTGTAAGAGATGCGAAGATATAGCCAAGAGAGAAAAGCGCTGTATACAATCCGAAATCCTTGTGACCTATTTTGTTCTGAACATCGTTTTCTAAAAATAACCAAACAGGTTTAATCAAAACATTTAGTATTACGACAAAACTTATATTTCCAAATAATTTTCTGATAGGAAGAATTACGTTTAAAGGTTCGCTCAAACATACAAAGTTTTTTGGACTCTAAGCACTTTCATTTTACCTTATCAAATAAAATAGGAGATAAAAAAAGCTTTAGCCCATTCTTAAAATAGTTTCAACGTATTGATTTTCAAGTTATTTTTTACTATTAGAACGATGAAACGGCCTACCTGAAATATATCGCTGTAATGTCTTATATTTGTGGCCTTACTAATGCTTAAGTTTCTGTAAATTATGATGGATCAGTTAATTAAAGATAAATATCAACCGGTAATTGGATTAGAGGTGCATGCCCAGTTAAGTACAAAGAGCAAAATTTTTGCTTCTGATTCAACAGAATTTGGAAACATGCCTAATACAAACATTAGTGTTATTACATTAGCGCATCCAGGTGTATTACCGAAATTGAATAAAAAAGTAGTGGAGTATGCGATTAAAATGGGGCTGGCGTCTGGATGTGAAATAAACAGAGTCAATTTTTTTGACCGTAAAAATTATTTTTATCCCGATCTTCCTAAAGGCTATCAAACTACCCAAGATAAAGCTCCCATCTGCAAAGGAGGAGGTTTTTCTATAAAAACAAAAGAAGGAGAGAAATTTATACAACTGAATAGAATTCACATGGAAGACGATGCAGGAAAAAACCTGCATTTGGATGGTGAATCCGACACACTGGTAGATTATAACAGAGCTGGTGTTCCGCTTATTGAGATTGTTACAGAGCCGGATATCCGTACTTCTGAAGAAGCTGCTACTTTGCTTACAGAAATCAGAAAACTTGTTCGGTACTTAGATATATGCGATGGAAATATGGAGGAAGGATCTCTCAGATGCGATGCCAATATTTCTGTAATGCTGAAAGGTGCTAAAGTATTCGGGAAAAAGGTGGAAGTGAAAAATATGAACTCCATCAGAAACGTACAGCGTGCGATTGATTTTGAAATTGAGCGACAGATCGCGGAAATTGAAGCAGGAAATGAAATCGTTTCGGAAACTCGTCAGTTTGATACAGTGCACTTTACTACGCATGGTATGCGTACAAAGGAAGAATTAAACGATTACCGTTATTTTCCTGAACCGGATTTACAACCTTTGAAGATTTCAGAGGAATGGTTGAATAAAATAAAATCAGAAATGCCAACCTTGCCTCAGCAATTGGTGGATAAATTTGTTCATGAATTTGGGTTACCGGAATACGATGCCATGGTAATTACCGATACAAAAGAAATTGCTTTTTATTTTGAAACGCTGTGTAAACATACTAAAAATTATAAAGCGGCTTCGAACTGGATGATGGGGCCGGTCAAATCGTATCTGAATGAACTTACGATGAGTATTTCACAGCTTACAATTTCTCCTCAATCACTGGCGGAATTAATAGCGGTCGTAGATTCAGGAAAGGTAAGTTTTGCGGCGGCGGCTCATAAAATATTTCCAGAACTTATAAAAGCCGATGGAAGATCAGCCTTAAAAATTGCAGAAGAGTTGAATTTGATTCAGGACAGTGACTTGGGAAGTATTCGACCAATTGTAGAAGAGGTACTGTCCAGGTTTCCTGAGAAAGTTGCAGAATACAGAGGTGGTAAAAAAGGTATCCTTGCTATGTTTATGGGAGAAGTAATGAAAGCAACTAAAGGAAAAGCCGATCCAAAAGTGGCGACGGATTTATTGAAAGAAGTCATGGAAGGATAAAGATTAAAGTACACTATTCATCAATTTCCTACGTTATAAGGGAACATTTAAATTGAAAATTCAATGCAAAGACCGACTATACTATGGGCAGACGATGAAATCGATTTGTTAAAACCACATATAATTTTTCTCACAGGCAAAGGGTACGATGTAACGACAGTGGTCAGTGGAGCTGATGCGGTAGAAAGGTGCAGACAGGAAAAGTTCGACCTCGTTTTTTTAGATGAAAATATGCCAGGTATGAATGGTTTGGAAGCGCTGACTCAGATTAAACAGATGAAGCCCGGCATGCCTGTAGTCATGATTACGAAGAATGAAGAGGAACAGATTATGGAAGAAGCAATAGGTGCAAAAATTGCAGATTATCTCATCAAGCCTATTAATCCAAATCAAATTCTTTTATCTATCAAAAAAATCTTAGACAATAAACGACTAGTTGAAGAAAAAACAAATCTGAGTTATCAGCAGAATTTTAGAGAACTTAGCATGTCTTTTTCTGACAAATTGAGCCATGAAGAATGGGTGGCGGTATATAAGAAATTAATTTTTTGGGAACTTGAAATTGACCGCACACAAAATAAAAGCATGGGCGAGATTATCGATATGCAAAAAAGTGAAGCCAACAATAATTTTTGCAAGTTCATTAAAAACTCCTATGAAAGTTGGTTAAACGACGTCAATGTTCCAAAGCCGTTGCTTTCACATCAACTTATGAAAAAGAAGGTTTTCCCTTTAGTAGAAAAAGAAGAACCCGTTTTTTTTCTTTTGATTGACAATCTTCGCTTTGATCAATGGAAAGTGTTGGAACCAACCATTGCTGAATATTTTAATGTTGAAGAAGAATCTACCTACTATTCGATATTACCCACTACTACTGCTTATTCCAGAAACGCTATTTTTTCGGGTATGCTTCCTTCTGAAATGGAAAAACGTTATCCTGACCTATGGACAAACGAAGACGATGAAGGTGGGAAGAATAATTTTGAAGATGAATTTCTAAAAGCGCAAC
>DATHPH010000008.1:0-5863 GCA_035484095.1 Cytophagaceae bacterium
GTTCTATTATCTCCGGTGAAACTGGTGATACAACAGCGTATGCTATTGATAAACTTCAGGACAGAGGATTTTTCTTTGTTGATCCGGGAGAAGAAGTATATATGGGACAAGTAATAGGCGAACACACACGCGGGAATGATCTTACCGTAAATGTTTTGAAAGGTAAAAAATTGACCAACATGCGTGCTTCGGGTACGGATGACAATGTGAAGATCGCTCCTAAAATCCAGTTCTCTCTTGAAGAGTGCATGGAATATATTCAGAAAGACGAATTACTTGAAATTACCCCGACTGCTCTTAGAATGCGCAAAATTTGGCTAGAAGAAAATGAGCGTAACAGAATGGGTAAGAAGTCTGAAGAAATGGCGTAATAATATTATGTAATGAAAATTCAAAACGCAGATGGTAGTAGGTCTACTATCTGCGTTTTAATTATAAGTCATTTAAACTAAAAATATGCTTTCATTCATAGAAACAATAGGATATATAGCAGCAATCCTTACTACGGTTTCATTTGTACCACAAGTGATTTTGGTTTATAAAACAAAAGATACAGCATCTATTTCCTTGTTGATGTTTTTAATTTTTAGTATTGGTACATTCAGTTGGGGGCTCTATGGAATTTTGCTGCAACAGCTTCCAATTATTATGGCAAACGGCGTTACACTTATTCTGGCACTTTATATTCTGTATATGAAATATACCGAGAAACACAGAAAAGGTAAATCCACCAGTCGTTAGAATATAGAGTGAATGGAAAGAACGTTTTATTTTTTCCACTACAAACAAGCCTCTCTCCATTATTCAATAACGGGGGTAGGTACAACCCCACTATTTTGTTTTCATGGGTTCGGACAAACAGGGGAAATTTTTTACGAGTTGGAAAAAGAATGGCAGAATAAATATACGATTTATAGTTTTGATCTTTTTTTTCATGGCAAAAGTGAATGGAGGGCTGGAGAAAAAGCAATTTCAGATTCATTTCTAGGAGCGTTGATAAGAGAATTTAGAGTAGAGAAAAAAATTTCATCGTTCTCGCTTTTGGGGTATAGCATTGGTTCGAAATTGGCATGGAGTATCGTAAAACAATTTCCGGATAAAGTAAAAGAGATTATTGTCATAGCCCCAGATGGCATTACAGATTCTATTTGGTATCGTTTAGCAACAAGATCCCTTATAGGGAGCGTTGTTTTTAAAATTGTAACATCAACAAAAAAAATCAGTGGTATTTTATTCGCTTTTGGAAAGATCCTGAAAATTCTTCCTCCCGCAGTTGTTAAGTTTGCGAAAAGCCAATTGGTCACAGAAGAACAGCGGAAACAGGTTTATTATACTTGGATTGTTTTGAGAAAACTAAAGATTGAACCCCAAATAATTGCAGGGTTAATTAATAAAAATAAAATCGAAACGACTTTTTATCTTGGCAGGTATGATAAAATCATCCGCTACGAAACTATTAAGCCTTTAGCTGAAAAAATTGAACAGAAAAATATTATTATTCTCCCGTCCGGACACACGGGTTTGGTCGCCGAGGTTAAAAACTATTTAAGCAAAAAAGGCTAATCTCGTCATTTTTTTCATAGGATTGATCAGAAATGCCTTTTACCAATCAGCCTTTCCCGGAATTGATTTTATAGAACTGGCCTTTTGTTGTTGCTGCAAATATTGAACTTCTGCATTTTTCATAGAGCGGAGCATTATTTTTGCTTGTCGCTCACTGATGTGTATTTCTTCTAAACGCTTGGAAGAAAGTGCGTCGGTTTTTTTGTCTCCTTTTTGGTCGTATTGCATTTCTTCTTTCCCATCCGTATTCACATCACCTTCTTCGTCATTTTGCTCTTCCTCTGATTCAGGAAATGTTGAATCCCCCTTTTGCCCTGTGCCGTGATTTGTTTTCTGGAGTTCTTGCGAAGTGCTCGTAGTAGTTTTATTTTCACCTTCACTGTTCTCTCTTTTTTTGTCAGGAGAAATATCTTTTTGCGAGTGGTTCTGTTTTTTCTTTAATAATTCAAAGTTGTACCGAGCATTGTCATTGTCGGGCATTGTTTTGAGCGCTTCTCTGAAGTAATTGATGCCCAGTTCCTTTCTGTTATTATTGGCATAAATAACACCCAATTGCAAATTGGCTTTCGATTTCAAAACAGGGTCCTTAGAATTTAATACCAGCTTATAATTTTCAATGGCACTGTTGTATTTTTTTAGATGAAAATAACAATGAGCCATATCCAATCGTACCTTCTCCTCCGTCACTTTATAATGGTTTAATAGAATTTCATAAACAGACAAGCATTGAATGAATTTTTTTTGCTGATAATAGGTTGCGGCTTCTTCTTTAAGCTGGTTTATTTCGGCTATCCGATTGAATTTAGCCCAAAAAATAAAGAATATATTTATAACAATAAGATACTTCATATCCGAATCGTTTTCACAGTAACTAAAATATCTATCACAACTAATATAATTGCCACAAAAAGAAAGTAAAAGAATTTGTTTGCAGCATTTTCTATTTTCCGACTTCCTTTTAAGGTACCTTCCACTTTTAACATTTTAGAAGTCAAATTTTTCATATTGTTGGTCTCTGGAGTTATTTCAAAATAATTGTTTCCGGACAATCCACTCATTTCCTTTATTTTATCTTCTTCAAAAACAGAAGTTACGGGATGTCCTGAATAATCGTATTTCGAAGGTATTTTACCTCCTTTTTCGCTGCCTATTCCAAGAAAAAATAAATGAATACCGGCTTTTTTCATTTTTAGTACCCATTCATCAGGGTTTTGCACCCCAAAATTTTCACCATCTGTTACCAGCAGCAATACTTTTGTTTGAGCATCGGAATTGGCAGTTTTGGTAGGAATAAATTTATGATAAGCCAATTCAAGTGGTGCTGCTAAATCCGTTCCACTCGATGAAAGTAGCTTGGTGGAAAGAGTTTCTAAAAAAAGTTTAATAATGGTATGATCGTATGTTAGCGGACATTGGACAAAAGCTTCATCCGAGAATACAATGAGCCCAATTCTATCTGAGTTGAAATTTTTAATAACGGAAGCCAATTCAAATTTTGCTTTCTCAAGTCGCGATGGACTTACGTCTGTTGCATTCATAGAAGAAGACAAATCGAGTGCTATGTAAATATCTTTCCCAATATCTTTTACTTCTTTTTTAATATCGCCGAAGGATGGGCCTAAAAGTGCAATAATGAAAAGAGAAAAATAAATGCTTCGAAGGATAAACTTTAGTAATAAATGGCGTATACTGATTTTTATTTTTTTGGAAATGAAATACATCCGAACGATATAAGCCAAGTAAAATATCAAAAAGGCGGTTATGTATAAATATTCAGATTGAGTTATTTCTCTAAGCCAATTCATCAGAGGCAAGTTAAGGAGAAAGGATTAATTTCATATATATTAAATAAAACAAAGATTGCAGAAAAAAAAATGCTTAAAACACCTTAATCCGATTTATTTTTTTGGAAGATAAAAAAATAATAATACCTTTGCAGTCCCTAAAGAGTTCGGGGTGTAGCGTAGCCCGGTATCGCGCCACATTTGGGATGTGGAGGTCGTAGGTTCGAATCCTGCCACCCCGACGAACGTTGTAACAAACGGAGTCAAAACCCACTAAATCAGACGATTTAGTGGGTTTCCTTTTTTCAACCCCACCATTTTAGTTAAAAAAAATCAATCCTTAGGTGAACAATTGGGTGAACATTCTTATACTTGCAAAATGTTCACCTATTTCGATATAGTAATCTGTCTCACAGTAATTTATATTGATTTGTTTTGATAGTTTTTGGTTAGTAAAACCCAAAGTAGGTGAACAATTTTTTAACAAAACAAAGCAATTAAGATGGAAACGAAAACGACTTTTAGTACTGCTTTTATAGTAAGAAGATCAAGAAGCAGGGTCATGCCCCGAATTTGGTTTTTTGTCTAATTATTAAATAATTATCTTCCTGAAAAATTAAGAACTTTTAAAATAAAACTTATGAGAAAAGTTATGTTCGCTATGAATATCAGCATTGACGGCTGTTATGAGCATACTAATTTCAGCCCCAACGAGGAACTTATGGACTATTTTACCCAACTTATGCGGGACACCGGCGTGATTGTTTATGGCCGTAAAACATACGAATTAATGATTCCTTATTGGCCGGAAGTTGCCAAAAGCAAGTCTGGTTCGCTCAGTGATATTGCCTTTGCCGAGGCCATGAATCCGATCGAAAAAATCGTCCTTTCGCACACCCTCAAAACTGCCTATGAAAATACAAGAATCTTCCGTGAAAATCCTGAAGGTTTGATTCATAAATTAAAACAGCAACCCGGGAAAAAAATCGCCTTGAGTAGCACCAGCCTGCTTCCTAGCTTGCTAACGCTTGGCCTGATCGATCAACTTTATTTAGTCGTTCACCCGGTTCTGGTGGGAGAGAACAAACACTTATTTGAAAATTTCCATATTCCCGAAAAACTCAACTTCCAACTGGAGCGCACACGAGTATTTAAATGTGGTGCCATTGCTCTGCACTATGAAAGAGCTACTGTTTAGTCTTACTATCAAAACAACATTTCGTAGATATATTTCGACCTGTCAGACAGGAAGAGGGTTTCCTCCAGGTACTTTCTGTAATAAGGATATCCAACATTTTCGCAGAACAAAAAAATTAATTTTAGTTAAGTAAGGTCTTCTATATTTGATTTGAGGTGAAAGGATTACTCGAACGTCCGTTGCTGGTTATCTTACTTCACCATAAAAGAATTCTGACAAGACCTTTACCGTTAATAAATTTCTTGAGGAAACGTGCTAATTAAAGTAAAAAACCATTTCAGAAATTCTTCCTTCCTTAGAAAAAGTTACTTCATCGGATAATTGTTGCATCAAAAAAATACCTCTTCCCCCTAGTTTCTCAATATTTTCCGGAGCAGTCGGATCGGGTAATTTGGCAGGATCGAAACCCTGACCTTCGTCTTCTACAATGAAACGCACTAAATTATCTTCGTATACCGCTGTCAGCATCACGTTCTTATTTTTATCACAGTTGTTACCATGCTTGATTGCATTGTTAACAGATTCTGTAACGGCAATCATAATGTTACCATAAATATCATCGTCGATTTTGTATTTATCTTTTACATTATCGATAAAACTCTCCACGATTCGGATGTTTTCAACGATGGATGGTATTTGAATTTTTAGTGAGTTCATTTGTAAATAATCGCCAATATATATTATTTTTCTAATTTCTGAAAATATTCATTCACCTCTTGTTTATAATATGGATTTAAGGAAGGTGGTACCGTCTTCAACAAATCTATTTGTTTTTCTTTGGCTTTCAAATACTTTTCGAAGGAAGGGGGTACCTCGTTGGTAAATTCAGTTGCCTTTTCAGCCTCTCTTTTTTCGTCCAATTCACGCTCTCTTACGGCTTTTTCAGATTCTAAGAGTTTTGATAGGATGTCTTGCTGCCTCATGATCGTTTCTTGCGTTAATTTTTTGTTTACCAGGTCCTTTTCAGACTCCTCCATCAGTTTTCGCATTTCACTGAGTTGATTTCCTCCTTCCTTGCCATTTTTGCCCATTTTACCTTCCATTTCTTTCAAGGCTTTGCGTATCATTTCTTGCTGGGCAGCCATTTTAGCCAACTCTTCTGAAAGTGGTCTTCCGGTCTTGCCGCTTTTTTTAAGCTGTTCCATACTTTGGTTAAGCTGTTTTTGCAAAGCCCCTAATCCCGGATTCTTATTTTTTCCGGGTTTTTTACATTTGGATCCACCTTTAGAATCTTTTGCATCTGCCATCTGCTGCTGCATTTGTTTCATAATGTCGTTAAACATGAGAGCGAGATTATTCATAGAGGTCATGGCAAATT
>DATHPH010000009.1:0-5001 GCA_035484095.1 Cytophagaceae bacterium
CCATTTTTGTTTTGGAGCTATTACGCTACATTTAGAACAAAAAAACGCTACAGGAGTTGAATTTTGATTATTTCAATACCCTTGATACACAAAAATGCCCTATTGAAAAATCAGACAACTTATTGAATGTTATTGAGTGAAGGCAGCTAGATCTATTTGCCTGCATCCTCCCAAAGCATGCACGGAGAATCGGGGATTTTTAAAGTGTTCTCTATGGGCTCCAAAGCATGAAAGAATACAGAACAGATAAGCAGGGAAAATGGACAAAACTAAGTCATAGATCTTGTTATTTGCAAAAAACTTCGTTTCTTTAGGATATTAAAAATTTATAACGTTCTTATAAAGCACTATATTTAAGCAGATATCTATCAATATCTTAATGTATCTATCTTGTTTTGAGTAAAATATTTTAAAAGATTCATTTTCTATTACATTAAATATTAAAATCAATAAGTATACTATCATTAAAAGAAAAATAATTTGGACGCTCAGATTTTATCGTATCTCATATTATTCGTTTGTGCACTGTTAGCCTTTTCTCTTAGTGCCTTATGCGGAGGAGGAGCAAGTTTTATCTTAATTCCACTTTTAGGGCTATCACTTCCGGGGGCACAAATACCAGCCTCACTTTCCATTGGAACGGCCTCCAGTTCCATTTCAAGAATAATTTTGTTTGTGTCAAACATACAATGGAAGATTGTATTGTGGTTTGTTCCTGCCGCTATTCCTGCTGTCTGGTTAGGGGCCAAACTCCTGACTTATTTAAACCCTGCTTATCTGGAGTTGGTGTTAGCACTGTTTTTATTATCCAATATTCCCATGATTTTTCGTCCTGCCACTCCTGTCACCTCCTCAAACAAAAAAGTAGCTCCTATTGTAGTATCTGTCATGGGATTGCTTACTGGTTTTGTATCAGGATTAACAGGTGCCGTAGGTTTACTTTTTAATCGGTTTTATCTCCGCTACGGATTAAGTAAAGAACAGATTATCGCAACAAGAGCTGCCAATGAATTATTGCTGCATCTTTTGAAATTGGGAATTTATATTACGTTCGGCTTACTCACTACAAAAGTAATCAGCTATGGAATTGTTGTAGCAGTGGCGGCCATTGCCTCTTCCTTATCAATCAAGTCAATACTCCCCTACCTCAGTGAAAAAATATTTCAAAAAATAGGTTATACCGCTATGGTTTTGGCTGGCATCATGATGTTTTCCAACGCCTCTTTGAACCTAGCCAATCAAAATCATTTACAACTATCCAGCAATTTCTTCTCTAATTCCGACGAAACAAAATTACAATGGCGTTCGAGTAGCTTTGGGATGGAGATAGGATACGACGAAGGGTTTGAAATTGAATATTCGATTGAGTTAAATGACCTTACCGAAAAGCAACAAGTTTTTGTAAGATCAGTTTCCAAAAATGCGGACAAAGTGTTACTGGAAGAAGTATATGGATTCAACAAACATTTTTATGAAGTGTATGTATACAAAAATGGGAAACTTACAAAATACGATATAGCATAATATTTCTTACATTTTCAAAACAAACCGGATAAGGAAACATTGCTACTATTGCATTTCCAGCTTAACACCCATTGCCATTAACAGAAGTATTGACAAGCCAAGAACAATTCGGTAATATCCGAAAACTTTAAATCCGTACTTTGTAAGAAAAGAGATAAAAAATTTTATAGCAATCATCGCTACCACAAAGGCTACTATGTTACCTATCAATAATAAATGAATTTTATCCATAGATGCCATTACCAATTCCCGCTCATCGTAAATGCTTTTTATTGTAGCGGCGAACATAGTTGGAACAGCCAGAAAAAAAGAAAACTCAGCAGCCGATTTCCTTGTCACCTTTTGCGTAAGCCCTCCAATAATTGTAGAAGCTGAACGCGAAACACCCGGAATCATGGAGATGCTTTGAAAAAGCCCCACTATAAAGGCCGATTTGTATGAAAGTTCTTCTTCTACATTTTCTTTGCTAAACCACTTATCAACGAACAGTAGGATTATTCCCCCTACCAACAAACTAAATGCCACCACATCTACCCGCTCCAACAACGTATCAATGTGTTTTTTTAGCAACAATCCTATTATTGCCGTCGGAAGAAAAGCACAAAAAAGTTTTATATAAAAATTGAAATCTTTAAAAAAACGTTTAAAGTATACCACTACCACAGAAAGAATCGCCCCAAACTGAATGGATACTTCAAATACTTTCGTAAAAGAATCGTCTTTAATTCCCATGAGTGCCGAAACAATAATCATGTGACCGGTAGAGGATATTGGAAGAAATTCTGTAATCCCTTCTACAATGGCAAGAATAATGGCATTAATTAGCTCCATCTTTCTTTTTATACATTATAGCTACAAACTCCAATACAAATCCAAGTAGCACTACGATGGGACCTAAGGTAAGACCTAAAAAGCCAATACCATATTCACCTTTCTCCATCATCATGATGATAAAACCCAGCGTTATGATGGCAACACCGGCGATCATAAGTTGGTAATTAATTTTATCGAACACCAGTTTTCCGTCCTCGGTTTGAGCAGCAGAATTTTTATCAAGGTTTACATTCTTTTTTGACATATTGATTATTCTTTTCTATTTTATTTATTTCTAATACAGTTCATCCAAAGACATACTTAAATAAGTGTTAATCGCTCTAAACGAACTGAAAAAACCGATGAGAGATCCCAATACAACCAGTCCTCCATATAAGACATACATCATTTGTTCCTGACGTAATTCTGTCAGCTCTTTCATTTCATTATACGCCAAATGCATTAATCCAAAAAGGGTAGCTGCTGCTATCAGGCCACTAATCATCCCCTGAAGCAGTGAGCGCCACAGAAAAGGGCCTTGTATGAACCAACGAGTCGCACCCACCAATTGCATACTCCGAATAAGGAAACGCTGCGAATATAACGCAAGTTTAATCGTATTATTAATTAACAACACCGATGCAACTAACAGAATGAAGCCCAAAATTGCCAATATTGTACTTGCTATTTTAATATTCTTATTTATTTTATTAATTAATGCCTCCTGGTAATACACTTCTTTTACACCTGACATATTCGTAATCTGTTCGGCAATTTTTTTCATATTCAAAGAATCCGAAAATTCAGTCTTGATTTTTACTGAATAGGAAGCATAAAGTGGGTTTTCGTCCAGTACTTTCGTAAAATCTTCTCCATAGGTATCTGTGAAATTTTTCCTTGCGTCTTCTTTGGATATGTAAAAAATTTGAGGCTCGTTATTTTTATTCAATACATAACTCCTGTGCGATAACGTATTTTGTAGTGCCAAACGAACACTATCGCTTATTTCATTTTTCAGAAACACATTTACTTCGATGCTTTCCTTTACTAAGAAACTTAACTTTTGCGCATGCGATAATATCAACCCCAATAATCCTATGACGATCATGGAAAGAGTAATACTGAACATTACCGTGAAATATGGGTAACTCCCTAATGTTTTTTTATTTCGGTAAAACTTTCCAGCCATCCTTAAAATACAGAAAGGGGCAAATTTATAAAAAATTTGCCCCTTTTCAAGTTATCGTGCAGTTATGTTTCTGCTTATTTAGTCAGATGTTTTAATACCGATGGGTCTTTAACCTCTTTCAATCGAGTTATCTTGCTTTGGTTTGACTTCAGTTCGTAATATTTTCCATCAAAATACAAGTATAATTGCTTTGCTTTTAACGAGTTTACCTCAAATAGATTATATGGTTGATCGTTAAAATCTCCATACAAGAAAAGCTTATTGCTGTAGAATTGATAACTGAAATCTTTTTTGTTCTTATCATAGATATTAACATCAACATTTTCCGCTTTGCCTACGCTCGTTTGACCAATGTTTCCGTCAGGCACTTCAATGCTTGGGTCTCTGTTGATTTTATCTGTCTCTGCATCCTCGATAATCCCATTCGGCACATCTGCTTTCGCAACTACATCGGATCCTCCTTTTTGTGTTGCCTTTTCAGAAGTTTTAACTAATTGATTCCCTTGTACCGATTTATTGTTTTCTTCTTTTTTTATTTCAATTGCAGGAACGTCCTTCGTATTTCCCTTTTCTCCATTTGAAACTTCCGTGGTTAAATCGGGAAGTTTAATATTATCGTTCAGCACTACTTTTACTTTCTCTTTTTGTTTATCCTTAGAGTCAGAAGAAGTTACGGTTAAGTAATATACTCCGGCTCCAATGATCCCAACAGTGATAAAAGATGCTGCCATTTTAACTGCTGATGAAACGCCAGTAGTGGAGGTGCCTACATCAATATTATTTAATCTGTTTTTAAGCTGAATTTTTCTGCTGTTCTTGAGCGATTCTATGATATCGTTTTGAAGATCTACTTCATTTTTCAACAGAGGATCTTTTTTAAACTCCTCTTCAAAACCCAGTTTATCCTCTGCGTTTAATTTTCCTCTTAAATATAATTCAATTTTTTCTTCGTAAAGACTCATGCCATTTCTTCATTAAGTTTATTAATCCATGAAATCACTTGCTTTGTATAGCATTTTTATTTTTTTATCCAACTCTTGCTTACACTTATACTTTTTTGTTTTTGCTGTATCTGCGTTCGCAAAACCCATTTTTTCCGCTATTTCAGCCATGGACATATCATCGAAATAATAATACGTTAAAATGGCTCTACAGGTTTCTCCCAAATCGTTAATACATTGATTTACAACTTCTATTCTTTCTTTTTTATCAATGTCGGTAATAACCGTTTTAACTATTTCGTCTTCCCCTGTATGTTTGTTCTTTCGCTCCAGTTCTTTACGCCAAAGATTTTGGCAGATGCTATATAAATAAGTACTTATTTTAGAAGAAAGAACAAAGTCAGGACTAAGAACTTTTTGCCAAACTACAATGAGCGCTTCCTGGTAAACATCTTTCGCTTCGTCTTCACTTCCATTATTTTTGATGATCATATTGGTCATCATCTTATAATTTTTTTTATAAAGGAAATCTAA
>DATHPH010000010.1:0-5764 GCA_035484095.1 Cytophagaceae bacterium
TCAAGAAAAAATTGAAAAGTTACAAGAACATTATTTCCGTGAAAAATTTTCCTCTATGGAAGTATTGATTGAGATTATAAATAGAGATTATAACTTCATCAATAGGTGGACAAAGGCATGTGCTATGTATCGTTATTGTTCGATGCCTGGTGCAAAAGTTACGGATGATATGGTGGCAAATTTATTCAATCCGGATTCTTTGTTACGAGAGACGGCAGCCTTTGCCATTTATAAAATGGACAAAGAAGCTTATCATAAATATACCAAACGAATTGGAGAGCAAAAGAAAGAGCTGGATGCTATAATTCTTGTTCAGGAAAGACAGGGCAATAAGAAGCAGTTGCAAATCGAGAAGGTGATCATTTTGAAAAATGTGAAATCATTTGCCAGTATTCACGGAGTGTTTCTTTCTGGTATCGCAGATAATATAGAAGAAGTATTTTTTAAGAAAGGTGACTATATTCTAAAAAAAGGAGAAACGGGAAATATACCATTGTATGTGATTGTGGAAGGAACTGTCGAAATAAAAGACGAGAATACTATTCTTTCAAGATTGGTAAATGGTGATTTGATAGGAGAATCTTTGGTATTGGAATCCGATATAAACGAAAATGATGTGGTGGCGGTAGATAATGTGACGTTATATAAAATTGGCAAAGAGCATTTCTATGAAATGATGTCACAGTCGCATGAAATGACTGAAGGTATCATTGCAGGATTTGTGGAGCATAAATCGCTGGAGGATAAGATAATTTGATAGAGGAATTGGAGGAGCTTGGTAAAATTTAAAAAAATGATAAAAGTAATTTAAAATTTATAATACATACATTATAATACTTAATAGGTTCATTAATTTTGGTACGACAATAATTTATAAAAATGAAGTTTGAATACGATATATTGATTAGTTTTTCTGGAAATGATGATAAGCCTTTAGAAAAATATCAAAGAGGATGGGTAAGTAGTTTTCAGAGTTTTTTGGAAAAATTATTAACACAATTAATGGGTGAAAAACCTAAAATAATTATCTCGGATGGCAATGCTCCGGCTGATATTTCGGCGAAAGCGCTTACAATGATAAGTATTATTTCTCCTGACTATGTTGACTCTGTGCCAAATGTAAGGGAGGCAGAATCTTTTTATAGAAATCTGGAGAAAGAAAACGCACTGAAAAGAGATGGGTTAAATAGAATATTTAAAGTGCTTAAATCGTATGTGCCCTCCAACAAACATCCGGAAGGATTAAGAGAGTTAATCGGGTATAATTTGTATAATATCAATTATACCACAGGTGAAAGTATTGAGATTACTGATTTTTTTGAATCGGATGTAGAAAATACCTATTGGCTGAGACTCGTAGATCTAGCGCATGATCTCTATGATATCATTACTATTTCCCGGGATAAAAAAACGGAACATATATTAGCGGTAGGAGCCGCAAATGAATGCATCTATTTAGCGAATGCAGCGAGAGATCTTGCGGTACAAAGAGATGTGATCAAGCGGGAATTACAAAGGCATGGTTATACCGTTCTTCCCAATTATTCGATCCCTTCCGACACTCCGGATATCGAAGATAAAATTGTAAACGATTTGGAAAAATGTAAACTTTCCATACACTTTATCAGTGGGTCGTCGTATGGTAAAACAGACGAAAAGATAAAAGGGTTACCCGAAATTCAGAATGAGGTTGCTGCTAAATTCAGTTCCCAAAAAAATGACAAAAATCCTAATAAAGATTTTTTAGCTTTCCCTAGATTTATATGGATACCACCTGATTTTAGAGTAAGTGATGAACAACAAAAAATATTTATAGAAAATTTCAAAAGAGATGCTCAGTTGGTGGCCAGTGCAGACGTTCTTTCTATTCCATTAGAAGAGTTGAAATCCATTATCAGAAATGAACTGTACGAGATTAATGCAAGAAAAGCGAAATCTACAAGCCAATCTACCTCTTCAACCGATTCAGGGAAAACCTCTATTTATCTTATTTGTGATAAAATGGATTTTACTGGAGGGAAGAAAATAGCCGATCATCTTTCAGTAGGTGGTTATGAAGTGATTATACCTGAATTTTCCGGTACTATCCTTGAATCAAGACAAATTCATCAATTGAATCTGAATAAGTGCGATGCAGTATTGATATACATGAGCAAAGTAAGTGAGAAGTGGGTAAACAGTAAAGCCCATGATGTATTAAAATCACCTGGCTTTGGGAGAAAAAAAGTAATGAGAAATAAAATAGTACTGGTAGAAAAAGGAGTAAAATTGAGAGATCACATGTTCTTAAGAGAAAATGATTTTCAAGTATTACATAATTCAAGCGAATTTTTGTCTGAAACATTAAGACCTTTTACTGCTAAACTCTAATCTATTTAAAGAATATGAGCGACACTACAATTAAAACCGGAACAAAGACAGAGACTCCTGATTTGACGGTGAGCGTAAAAAAAGAGGAAAAAGAAATTAAGGGACAACCGGAATCTAAAAAGATTGTCCCAAATCCATTTCCCGGACTTCGTCCTTTTGACGTAGAGGAAAGCCATTTGTTCTTTGGTAGAGAAGGACAAAGTGACGAGGTGCTTATGAAACTTACAGATAATAAGTTTGTGGCGGTTATCGGAGCTTCAGGAAGTGGTAAATCTTCATTTTTATATTGTGGCGTGATTCCTATTTTATACGGTGGGTTTCTTACCAGTACTGGTTCCAATTGGAATGTAGTAGTGACACGTCCTGGCAGTTCACCAATGGATAATTTGGGGGAAGCACTTCTGAAAAGTAATGTAGATTATGTAGTAGCCGATCAGGAAGAAAAACAAGTAAGAAGAAAGATCGTTTCAACACTATTGAGAAGTAGTTCGCTTGGGTTGGTAGAAGCCATCAGTCAAACGAAATCAAGTATCAATCAGAATGTACTTATACTAGTCGATCAATTTGAAGAATTGTTTCGATTTAAGAAAAGTGAAGAAGGAACTACTTCTATTAATGAATCTTTAGCGTTTGTGAATTTACTTTCAGAAGCAGCGAGACAAAGAGAAGTACCAATTTATATTGCCATCACCATGCGTTCCGATTTTATCGGAGATTGTGCTCAGTTTCCTGAGTTGACAAAATACATTAACGATAGTCATTACCTGATTCCTC
Organism: Cytophagaceae bacterium; assembly: GCA_035484095.1. Classification (GTDB taxonomy): domain Bacteria; phylum Bacteroidota; class Bacteroidia; order Cytophagales; family Cytophagaceae; genus JANYCO01. Next base: position 3,145 of record DATHPH010000010.1, read on the forward strand.
AGATGACCCGTGAGCAAAAAAGGCTTGCAATTGTAGGACCAATTGCTGTGGGTGGAGGAAAAATAGCTCCAAGACTTTTACAGCAACTATTGAACGACTTGGGTGATAATCCGGATCAACTTCCCATTATGCAACATGCTTTGATGCGAACCTGGAGTTACTGGACAGATCATAGGGAAGGAGAGGAACCTATCGACCTTCGTCATTACGAAGCCATCGGAAGAATGGAGGAAGCACTTTCTCAGCACGCCAATGAGGCCTATGATGACTTGACTGAAAAGCAGAAAGAAATTTGTCAAGTAATGTTTAAGGCACTCACTGAAAAGGGAGGTGAAAGTGCACATGGAATAAGAAGACCTACACGATTGGGTATTATAGCTGCCATTGCGAATACTACCGAAGAAGAAGTCACCAAAATTGTAGAAACGTTTCGTAAGCCCGGTCGATCTCTATTGATGCCACCGACCGGTATTCAACTCACATCCAATACGGTTATTGATATTTCTCATGAAAGTTTGATGAGGATTTGGGTGAAGCTTAAAATGTGGGTAGAGGAAGAAAGCGAATCGGTACAAATGTATCTTCGGTTATCGGAAGCTTCTGCCATGTATCAGTTAGGTAAAACTGGACTTTGGAGACCACCCGATTTGCAAGTGGCATTGAACTGGTACGATAAAAACAAACCGACGCTTGATTGGGCTCAACGTTATGACCCTGCCTTTGAAAGGGCTATTGTGTTTTTGGATACCAGTAAAAAGGCTTTCGAAACAGAACAACGTATCAAAGAAATGATGCAAAAACGTACGTTACGACGTACTCGTTTAATTGCATTGATTTTGGCGTTTGCAGCGATTATGTCGATCGGTATCGGTATTTGGGCGATTACACAAAAAGTAGAAGCAGATAAGCAGAAAGACTTGGCTTTAATTGCAAAAAATGATGCAGAGAAAGCCCAGAAAGAAGCAGAGAAGCAAAAACTATTGGCGAAAGAAAGCGAACGGTTAGCACTTATAGCGAAAGATGATGCGGTGAAAGCTCAAATGGAGGCTGAAGCACAAAAAAAGATAGCCCTGCAAGCCAAAGAGGATGCTTTAAAAGCAAAAGACGAAGCTTTGAAGGCGAAGGACGAGGCGGATAAATCCAGAATACGTGCTGAGTCAAGTGAAAAAGAATCGAAAGTTCAAACGCAATTGGCTCTTGCTGCCAAAGAACAAGCGGAGAAAGCTAGAAAAGAAGCTACCAATCTTAGGTTGTTGTCAATTGCAAAATCCATGGCAGTGAAGTCCGTGTCTCTTACTGCTGATACCACGAGGAAAGCACTTTTAGCACAGCAAGCATATAACTTTCATTCGGCGAACGGTGGAAATAAACATAACCATGATATTTATGAAGGGTTGTATTTCGCACTGAAATCTCTGGAAAAAGAAGAGTACAATGCGCTGGCAGGTCATACAGATGCGATTCGCTCAATTGTCTACTCTAAAAATGGGAAAGATATGTATACGGCAGGAAGTGATGGTAAAATACTGAAATGGGATATGACGAAGGATGTAAAAGTTCCTGTTACATTGCATGCCCATGGATTTATTAACAGAGCCATTGATGTAAGCCCTGATGAAAAATGGCTTGCCGCTTGCGGTGATGTGAACTACATCCAATTATTTGACATATCTCAGGAAAATGTTGCTGTGCCCGTTCTTCTTAAAGGACATAAAGGAATGGTTTGGACAGTTTCTTTTACACCGGATAATAAAGGGTTGATTTCTGCAGGAGCGGATTCTTCCATTATATATTGGGATATAGATTCTAAAAAGCCGAATCTGGTTTATAAAGGGAAATCCAAAATCAAACACATCGATATTAATCAGAAAGGTAATTATATTGTTGTTGGGAATGAAAAAGGACAAGTACTATTGCTGGATAGAAATAATAATTATGCTGAGTCTGTGATTATGGACCATAAAGGGAAAATGGTGCATGCAGTAGCTTTCAGCAACGATGGTAACTTTGTAGTTTCCGGCGATGAAAGTGGGTTAATTAAAGTTTATAACATCGCAGAGCATAAAGTAGTGGCAGTGTTGGTGGATCATAAAGCTAGAATCAATGATATTGAATTTAGCTCGGACAACAAATTAATGGCAACCGCTAGTTTCGATGGTACCGTAAGGCTATGGGATTTTAACAACCTCAACGAAGAGCCACTTATTTTCCGTGATCACGATATGTGGGTTTGGTCTGTTGGATTTAGTCAGGATGGCAATAAATTGTTTGCGGGTTGTGTCGATAATTTGATTCGAGTATGGCCAACCAGTATGGAATTTATGGCAGATAAAATTTGCGGAAAAATCAATCGTAACATGACGGGTAAAGAATGGTATCGTTATGTGGCTAGCGATATTCCTTATGAACTAACTTGTCCATCACTGCCTAGCAGTGAGGCAATAAAAGAAGACCTGTATTAAATGTACATTTTGCTCAGGAAAAACTTATTTTTCCTGAGCAAAAAAATACTACTTACTTATAAAAATAAATACATAACAGTGAGAACATTACTTTTGTCCCTACTACTGGTTCTTATACTTGGCAGCGGAGATTATCTAAGAGCAGAAAACAATCATTT
>DATHPH010000011.1:0-6265 GCA_035484095.1 Cytophagaceae bacterium
CTTCTAATTCTTTTTTAGCGAACCCAAAGTGGTCCAGCACATCATCCGCAAAAGTCTGCAACTGCTCGTACTTTCCAACCATGTCAATCATAACCGTACCGTTTTTATCACAAATAAACTCCGACTGAGGAAGAAAGAGAATGTGTTTGTGTGTCTTCTTGTTCAACAAGGCATGGTACATATACGTCTGGGGATTTTTTTCAAAATCAGGGTTGCCTTTATTCATAAAAGCACAATAGGAAACAAACCGGTCGTAAGGATTTCTGACTACCGCAAACTTGTAATATTCCTTCCAGGCTTCTTTCCCTAAAACAGGTTCTATTTCGGTACATTTAATATGCCCATGATCAATGGAAGCAAGTGTTTCGTAGGGAAATTTTTTCTTTATAAACAACCCAACCTGTTCCATATCCTCCTCGGTCAGATGAGGGCGAAGTGCTATTCGAATAGCATGCGTAGCGGTTTTAGGAATGGCAATAAAAATAAATTTATGCCTGTGGGAGATTATCATTCGTAGTATGGGTAAATATATGACTTGTTTATTAATAGCAGCGTCTTTGGAGCAAGAACTCATCTATAAGTAGACTCCCATTGCTGGATTCCATCGTTCGTACCTTCTCCAATTCCATGGAGTCTGCGAAAGCACTTTCAAAAGATTCGTGGTGATTCTTAAATATCTTTGTGTGCCTCCACAGGCATACTTGTATTCTCCGGTAAATGGTCAGGATTATAATATTCAAAGATTAAATGTATGCGGTCCTGCTCGCCAAGATTTTCTACATAATGCACGGCCAGGTTGTTTACCTCGTATCCATATCCCTCTTTAAAATGATAAGATTTAGGATTCACAAAAAACGACACTTTATCGTTGGTTACAATTGGCACATGAATTTTGTGAGGGAAAGTGGCTGCTTTGTTTCCGTCTTTATGCGCCTTGATGTCGCTTCCTGCGGTCAGTTTGGCCAACATAATTCGTGAAAAAACACCGTTGGTATAGCCATAAGGTTTCACCGCTTGATCCAGTATCGGCATAATTTTATCCTTCCATTTTTCCCAAAGCGGAAATTCATACGACCGTGTACAATCGTTCAAATCGTATACAAATTTAAAAACGATGTGTTTTGTCTGATAAAATTCTGAAAAATTGTTGGGTTTCCCTTGATTCTGTTCGTCCCAAAAAGATTCCGGCAAGTTGGCAATTTCTTCCCGAATGGCAGAAATGTCAACAGGACCCAACTCAAGCACTGTTTTTGTTTTTGATGGATTATGCATACTAGATTCTGTGTTTAGCTTCTTACCCTGTATAATTCTGGCAATACAATATGTTGCATATTTTCTTCTTGCAATTGCCAGCCAAGAAAATTATTGAGTGTTCTGATTTCCTCTTCTGTATTTTCAATAAGACTTTTATAATCGACATATATAATTTCTACATTGTTCCTGTTTTCTGCCCACTCTTTTACTTCTTTTAGTTGTTGCTCGAAGGTATTCATTAACCTTATATCAAAATCAACAGTCTTTGTAGTCGAAGATCCATTTTTGGAAGCAATCATTTTATTCTGAGAGATAACTATCTCTTTTATATCCCGCTCCATAAAAATGATTTTAAGGGAATGCTTCATTTTCAATGCGGGAAGCAATTGAGCAATTACCTTTACTGCTTTTCCTGTCGCTTGCTCCATCCAGGAATTATCTTTACGGGAATTTTTTACAGGAGCATATTCAAAATACCCTTTCGGATTGCTCTCGTCGGGCATCACTAGGTTGTCTGTCAATACTTCCATTCCACCTGCATGAAGCAGCTGCATCATCATAGAAGTTCCTGACCTTGGAAGTCCCGATACTATTACAATTTCACCTTTTCGCGTTTTCTGAAATATAGAATCATGTTGTGCAAATTTTTCAGCATCAGGTAAAAATGTTCGATAAATATTGAGCAATAAATTTCTCGCCCTGGAAATGCCCGGATTTAATTTCAAACAAATTTCAAGTGCTTGAGCCGCTACTTCATATTCTTCCAGTCTATAAAACGCTTCCCCGAGATGGTAGTGTGCCGGTGCATAATCTTTTCTCAGCTTAATTACACTCAAGGCACAATCAACAGCTTCATCATATCGGGCGGTTCTGTTATACAAAATTGCGAGACCGTGATGAGCCTCCGGAATGGTAGCATCCAACGATATTAATTTTTGGAAGGTTCTTTCTGCTTCTTCGTATTTTTTTAATCGGTTGTACAAAAAACCCAGATCAAGCAATAAGTCTTTGTATTGCGGAGAGGCAACCAAGGCTTTTTCAAAACATTTTAACGCCTCTTCTTTTTTCCCTTCACTCAAGAAAATTTTTCCTTCTAAATAATCAAAATTAGGCAAACGGCTGATGTCAAATTTTTTAAAATTCGTCAATATGGCACGCGCTCTTTCCGCATTACCCAATGCTGCATGCAACCTGATCAGATCAAGGTTATAACGAATGTCCACCATGTCCTCCTCGTAAAGTTTTTCCAACAGCTCAACAGCAGCACTGGTCTTGCCATTTCCGGCAAGTACCGCAGATAAATTGTATTTCGTTTCATTGGAAACCTTCAACAACTGCTCTTCCAGAGAATCTTCCATTTTTTCAATGTATCCCAATTCAATCAGTTGGCGCATTGCTTCGTGTTCGCTAAAGGTATCCTTCCGAACGGATTTGTCATGTTCCCCAAAATCTCCTTCTACCGTTTCCCAACTTTCGATATACTTGATTTCTTTTGGGATTTCAAAAATATCCGACAACACTTTTCCATCCATGTCTTTTCCGAGAGGAATTCCTAAGGTTGCTAAAATGGTCGGTGTAATGTCCAGCAAAGTGGCCTGAACTACGGTTTTATTTTTATTTATATTCGGGCCTTTCATACACAAAACCCCGTAAGGATTATGCTCCAACGCTATGCCGGCATCAAACTGCGGAATACTTTTAATTCTTTTTTCCCCAGAATGAAACCCGTGATCGGAAAGCAATACAACGGTAGCATCGTTTCCTGCTTTTTCAAGAAAATCGTATACAATGGAATCGAATAAGGTATATGCTGCGGTAATAACGTTATAGTAAGTCTTAAAAAGATCGTCCGGTATTCCATTCATCTGAGGTGGATGAAATTTCATAAAATGATGTGAAAATTGATCCAGCTCGTTGAAATAAATGGCCATAAAATCCCATTCGGTCTGATCCATGAGCCAAAGTCCGGTATTCCGCAGAGTAAATGCTTCCGCCGTCAGAGCCTGAATCACTTGTAGTCTGGTATCTTTCTCCTGATCAATCGATTCCCATTCGGGTACGAATACTTTTACCACATCTGCTAAAATCTGCTCCGGATGTACCCTTAACCCCGCCAACTTTTCGGGAGCAATTCCTGAAACAGCATTTTCTTTGACAGGCCAGGCTTCTTCCAAAAGGTTTACTGCTTTTTGAAACTGATTCGAAACCATTACCCCATTTATTGGTTCAGCAGGATGACTTGGCCACCACCCTACTACATTCGTTTTATACCCCTGGTTGTGCAGAATATTCCATATTGCCCTACATTTACGGGAGGTACTGCTTACCGGACGAATTCCTGTTCCATCCGATTCCGGCTCTACAAACCCTAAAATTCCATGTTTATCCGCTGTTTTACCCGTAGCAATAGAAGTCCAAAGCATAGGAGAAAAAGAAGGCGAAAGCGTTTCAATGTTTCCACTTACTCCTCCTTCCACTAATTTCTTAAACCCTGGCATCATGCCAAGTTCCATTAAAGGACGAATCACCGACCAATCGGCTGAATCCAATCCAATCAGAATAACTTTCTTTTTGTTCATTTAACAATTATTGTATCAGTCTGCTAAGTTAACTATTTATACGATTTTAGAATACTTTCATCGCAGGTTTTAGTGTGTAATAAGCTTCATTTTCTATTGAATAGGCAACTTTACGCATTTTTTATATATCACTTGATGATTTTAATCATTTATATACCAAACCCAGCTCCAAAACAAATGAATCCTTTTATAATACACTGATTTTCTGAAAAAAAAATGTATTCATTTCTCCTTGATTCCTTGAAAACCTTTTTTAAACTTTACCATTATGAAGAGAATACTTTCTAAAAAGATAAAAGCAGATAACGATACAGGATTTGCCAATCAGGCAAATACCCAAGGAGGAAGAATTCTTAATAAAGATGGCTCCCTCAATGTTATCCGAACAGGACTTCCTCTTTTTGAACGATTAAATTTCTTTCATGATCTTATTGCCATGAATTGGTTACGGTTCAGCCTGATTGTATTGTCGTTTTACATATTGATGAATCTGTTTTTTGGATTGATCTATTATGTGATAGGGGTAGAACATTTGAATGGTACATTGGCAGACAATGAATGGAATAAATTCTTAGAATCCTTCTTCTTCAGTACTCAGACTTTTGCTACCGTTGGGTATGGTCGTATCAATCCTACCGGCATCCTAACCAATATCGTTTCCTCTCTGGAAGCCCTGATGGGTGTGCTTTCGCTGGCGTTGGTAACCAGTTTATTATATTCCCGTTTTTCAAAACCAAAATCAAAATTGCTGTATAGTAAAAATTTACTGGTCGCTCCGTATCAAGATGCTTCGGCCCTGATGTTTCGCTTTGCGAATTCAGACAATGAACCACTCCTGGAATGTGAAATACAATTGATATTAAGTATGATGGTAAAAGAAAATGAAAAAGACGAACGAAAGTATTTTCCTTTAAAACTGGAACGAGATAAAATAGCATCTTTGGCTATGAACTGGACGGTTGTTCATCCGCTTAATGAAGACAGTCCTATGTTTGGATGTAGTATGCAAGACATGATCGATTACGATGCAGAATTTATTGTATTATTAAAAGCATTTGACAACACCTACTCGCAAATAGTCCATACCCGTTCTTCCTATAAATACAACGATATTGTTTGGGGAGGAAAATTCAAACCCATGTTTTACAGAGCTAAAAATGGTTCTTCTACTGTTTTGGAACTTGATAAAATCAGCGATTATGAATTGGTCAAAATTCCGGAATTTAATCCCACAGTGAGTTTATAAAACTACAAACCCATTCTTTCTTTAACAAGCATCCTCTCTTCCATGTTTTGTAAAAAAATCTCATCTGTTTTTTTGCGTTCTTTTCTGCTTTCCACTTTTTTGTTCTATTCAAGGTTTGTAGCCGCACAAGATCAATTGCTGGGAAATTATCAAACACCGGACAAAGACGGGAAGGTAGAATTCATTAAAAGAGGCAATAGATATTTTGGCAAACTAACACAGTCTGCTCATCCCAAAAAAGATGTTCATAACCCAAACCCTGCAATGCACACTACAAATCTAGTGGGGGCTGAATTTATCAAAGATCTTGTTTATAAAGATAAAAACAGTTGGGAGGATGGTGCCATCTACGATTCCAGAAGTGGTAAAACCTATAGCTGCGATATTGTCTTATTAGAAAACGGTGATATTAAAATCAGAGGCTATCTGGGTTTTCCATTGCTTGGCCAATCGGTTATTTTTTATAGAATAAAATAGGGTTAGAACTCCTGTAATCTCGATTGAATATTCCAGCGAATACTTACCGAAGTATAGGCTGTATTTAAATTATACGGCCCAGCCAATTGGGCGCGTTGGTCACGGAAAGTTTGCTGGAAGTCTATAAAGAAATTATGCTTCAACATATAGGTTGCTGTAAAATTTAAAAAGACCGTGCGGCTATTATTTCCTTGCCCGATCTTATTGCCGTATTCACTTACACGCGATACATAGGAACGAAGAGGGTCGCCTCCATAATTCAGTCCATTCACATTCAATCCCTGATCAAAATAAAAAACTTTACCTTGAAGGTTTAGTCGATTAATTGGTTGATACCGGGCAAGCCCGATAAATTCGTAAAAATTTGCCCCTAACGGATCCGCTAAATTGGTGTTGTAATTGGTATATCCTGTCAAGGAATCTTTGTCGGAATAGACATACGGTCTTACAACATTGGTTTCTACTTGTAGATCCAGGTTGCGCAATCCAAAGGCATCGATGTATTTCAAGCCAAGCTGAAAGGCCTGCTTATTTCCCCACCACCCATTGCCACTGAAGACATTCCTGAATTGAAATTCATTAATAAGCAATTGACCATACACTGAAAAATGTCGTGCAAAGTTCACTTTCATATCCAACCCTACAATGGCCTTGTCTTTGCTTCCTACCTGATTTTCTACGGCTTTGTAAAAGATGATGGGATTATAAT
>DATHPH010000012.1:0-8375 GCA_035484095.1 Cytophagaceae bacterium
CATGTATTTTTTTGGAAACAATATATCTCCCTGGGTAGAAGTGTTCCCCGTAAGTTGGGCAAAGAGTAACGTGTAATTAAGTTTCCATACTTTCGTAGTAACTTTCCCAAACAAATAAGGACTGGAGTTGTCCGAAAGAAACAAGGACCGGTATCCATTTCCAATGTAGTTTTTATCATGCCCGAATTGAACATTGATTATTTTCTTTATAACATCAAACGTTATATATCCTCTGGCGGTAAAAAAATCAACGCCGTTTCCATGAAATAAATATTTATACGTTTTTGTTGAAGCTCCTGGGAAAACTTTGTAAAAAGTTTCTCCCGGCACTGCCTGCGTAGAATCTATCCTATTCATCACATAGGTAGGAAACATCGCCTGATTATCGGTAAGCAAAGAATAAAAACCAATTCTTCTTCCTATCATTCCACGAATCTCTGCGCCGCGCGTATTCAAGATCATATCATCCGGATTGGTTTTCCCATTTACTATTTCTTTTCCTCCGGAAAGGTACAGAACAGGCATTACCTGCACGTCAAATTCTTTAGAAGAATGATAAAATAACGCATTTTGCTTCTGATAAAAATGTTTTAGAAAAGGTTTTTTACTTTCTGCAAGTGTAGTGTCAATAAACTCCCAGTTATCGTTGGCTAAATATTGAAAATTAAAACGATCGCGGGACGAAAGTTTCAAGGTAGAATCTTTCATCATATCCTGTGAAAAAGCCGCCACATCTTTACGTTGATAAGGACGAAAAGAGCTATGGAAATACTTTGACATTTCCCCTGATTTTATTTCATACCGATCCATTAATTGGTAATAATCTTTGTTATAAGGGACAAAAGCAGTTTGGGAAAATACTTTTAGAATGGTGGAATTTACTAACAATAAGCACAGTAACGAGATGAATTTCATAACCAAATAAGGGCAAAGGTTAAATTAGTTTGACGGAATACTTTAATATTTTACCATTGATAGATGCGCAAGTTAAATTATTTACCATCTTAAATAAAATACAATTTTGTTTTTTACTGAAATAATCGTCTAAAAACCGTCTTTTGTAATGATTTAAACTTTTAGCAGGCTAATCAACCGGCGTTACCTTTTATTTCTCATTTTTATTCAATGCCCTTTCGCAACCCAATCACCTATCCTCTAAGTTTTAGCAATTCTTCCTGATTTGCTTTTTATGCTGCGTAAAGACTCCATGCATAGATCCATCCTGATATAGAAATGTACTTCAAATTATAACATTTTCAAAATACAATAGTTTTGTTATTATGGGTCTTATTAGCTTAATTAGTAACTTGGGATAAGAGTATATCTCCATTAAACGCTGTTGGTATAGGATGTTATTTAAAAAAAAAGGAATATATCTGAAGCGTGTGTTTCAATTATTTCTGGTAGTACTTATTGTTGTAATTTCTTTTTTTTCGAAGGCTCAGGAGAAAGAATTACAATCTGCAAACGCAGGGAAAGACACATCCATTCATTTGGATCAAAAAGATTTTTTCCTTCGTTACCGTCATTCTGCTGATCTTGCAGACGTAGCAAGGTTTATATTGCATAAAGACTTTGGAGCCCGGCTGGAGGGAAAACGAAAATCCGGTCAACCTTACCTGTCTTTTGTTCCTGCAGCAGGATACACATTGCAAACTGGTTTTGCCGGAGTCGTAAGTTCTAATATCGCCTTTTACACCAGCGACTCGGCGGATCAAAAATTATCCAGCATCAATGCCAGTATCTCTTATTCCCAGCACAACCAGGTGATTTTCCCCATTCAACTTAGTTTATGGACGAAAGAAAACAAATACAACATTGTTTCTGAAGTGCGATATATGAAATACCCTTCTCCTACCTACGGATTAGGAGGCAGTTCTTCGTTTCGAAATGGCTATACGGTCGATTTTTCTTATTTAAAATTTCATCAAACAATCTATAAAAGGGTATTGAAAAATACCTATGCTGGTATTGGTTATTTTCTTGATTATTTGTGGAACATCCGGGAAATAGGACAACCGGCAAATATGCAAACATCTTTTGAAAAATATGGTTTTAATAGAACAGAAATTGCATCTGGTGTTGCTCTTCGTTTTTTGCACGATTCACGGTTGAACCAAATAAATCCTAAAAATGGATTTTACTCCAATATTGTATATAGACCGAATTTTACTTTTATGGGTAGTCAAAACAATTGGGAATCCCTCTTATTGGAGTTTCGAAAATATTTGAGGTTACCTGGCCGCTCGAAAAATGTGATTGCTTTCTGGAGTTATAACTGGTTAACAACAGGTGGGAAACCCCAGTACTTGCTTCTGCCCAGTACGGGTTGGGACGACACCTATAACACCGGAAGAGGATACATCCAGGGGCGTTTCAGAGGAAAAAACATGCTCTATTTAGAATCTGAGTACCGCTTTGGCATCACAAGAAACGGGCTTTTAGGAGGAGTCGTTTTTGCTAATATAGAATCATTTTCAGGTGCATTAGACAAAAAACTTGAGAACATTTCTCCCGGATGGGGGGCAGGATTAAGAATTAAATTAAATAAGTTTTCAGGTGCCAACCTTTGTATTGACTATGGTTTTGGACTCGATGGATCCAGAGGGTTTTTTGTGAATTTAGGAGAGGTGTTTTAATATGTTTTTATAAAAAAATAAAATTTATTTTTCGTAACATCCTCTGTCAGGATTGGCATCCCGTGTTTTACCAGTAATATCGATCGTAATGGAAGGAATAATCATACCGGAATTAATGGCAGGAGAGCCTGTCTGCAATGTAAAGATTTTGGAACCCACGTTTGTAAACATCGGGTCTTGGTTAAACAACGAACTGGTCCCGGCGATTGTTAAGGTAGACTTTAAAATTGCATAATCCGCCACAAAAGTAAAGCCACTACTTCCATTGTTATTGATCGTTATTTCATCCGTCTGATCACCCCATATAATTGTATTTCGCAACTTTGCTACAAGTGCATTTGACCCAAGGCTGTCTTGGTTGGACAATCTTACCGCATTGTTTTGACGAAAGAAATCGTTTGAATAGTCTGTCAGCGTGCAAAAATCGAAATAATAATTCCCACCTGAGGAAGCCTTGAATAAGTATCCCGGAGTATTATTAATAAGAGAATTAACTGCGTAAAAATCCGTATTCGAAACCTGAATTAGATTTTGAGAACTATTTAATACAAATGTGTTTTGGAGTGTTAACTCAGGAATGGTGTCTCCATCAGGTTCAGGAAGCATTGTAATGGCATTCGTAGCATTTTTTATTATGGAATAACTCATCCAATTATTTTTACTACCTGATTGTATAATAATTCCTCCCCATTGACCTGCAACCGTAGCGTAACTGCCCGATAAATTATCTTGCAAAAACGTTACTGCCGAATCTTTAACACCATTGACAAGAATAGTACCTGCAACCGTTAATGTGGCATTTTGATGAAAACAAATTTTTGTTCCCTGATTGACTGTAAGCGTGCACCCTGCAGGGACAGTAAGATTGCCTATAATCACATAAGGTTTGGTATTATTCCAGATGGTGTTGCAAGCAGTCGTTGTATTCGTAAAGAAAAAAGCGTCCTGGCCATACGCTGACAAACCAACGAATTGATTGTTCCCATTGGTAGTAAAAACAATGCTGTCTTCTACCAAATAAGGCAACGATTTATTCTGAGGATCAATCAACACCTTTATGAGTATCAGCATGCTGTCTTTCCCATATATTTCGTAGTTATCAAACTCGACCACTTCTTCTCCATCAATGGTTATTTTATAGGAAGAATTATATAAATGAGCAAGGTTTATTTTGCTGATATTAAGTGCATGTTTATTCTGGTTGTAAACCCACAAACGCTGAGTAATAGAACCAACCGTGCTGAACATAGTATCAAAAATAACAACCGACTGTGAAAAAGTAAGCTTATCATTTGGATTGGTAGTGATTACCTCACTTGCCCTTTTACAAGAAAAAAATGTAAAGGAGAGAAGAAGAGCAAACAGATAAACAATAGATTTCACGTGAATGAGTTTTCAGGAAATTTGATGAACCAATGAATTGTCTTTCGCTTTAATAAACGTAAGTACAATTCATCGATAGTATAACACTATTTTCAAGATTTTAGTATTCGTTATTCAGTAACTCCTTCTTTTAACCGTTCTGCATTTTCTGTTATACGAAGTTGCTCTATGAAATCTTCAATATTTCCATCCATTACAGAGGTAAGGTTGTGCACCGTATACCCAATGCGGTGATCGGTCACACGGCTTTGAGGATAATTGTATGTTCTGATTTTGTCAGAACGATCACCACTTCCTACCATGCTTTTGCGTTGTGCACCTACTTCCTGGTTATGTTTTTCCAATTCTATTTCATAGATACGCGAACGGAGTACTTTAAGCGCTTTGTCAAAGTTTTTAATTTGCGATTTTTCATCCTGGCATTGTACCACAATTCCTGTAGGAATGTGCGTCAATCGAACCGCCGAATAGGTTGTATTTACAGACTGACCACCGGGCCCGGAAGAGCAAAACAAGTCTTTACGCACATCATTCATATCAATGTTCACCTCCACATCTTCCATTTCCGGCAAAACTACTACGGAAGCGGCCGAGGTATGAACTCTTCCTTGGGTTTCTGTATTTGGTACGCGTTGAACACGATGAACGCCTGATTCAAATTTCATTTTTCCGTAAACATCTTCTCCGGAAACCGAACATATTACCTCTTTGTATCCTCCTGCCGTTCCTTCCGTAAAGTCAATCGGTTCCATTTTCCATCCCATGCGCTCTGCGAATCTTTGGTACATTCGGTAAAGATCTCCCGCAAAGATAGAAGCCTCGTCTCCTCCTGCCCCACCTCTTATTTCCAATACTATATTTTTACTATCGTTAGGATCTTTTGGAATCAACATTTCTTTAATCAACTCTTCCATTGCTTCTTTCTTTGGAATCAGCTCATCCAACTCCACCTTGGCCATTTCTCTAAACTCCGGATCTTTTTCCGTACTTATCACGGCTTTAGAAGTATCAATATTTGATAGAATTTCAAGATATTTTTTATACTCAACGACAATTTTATCAAGGTCTTTATATTCTTTGTTCAAGGATGAATATCGTTTCATGTCCGAAATAATATCCGGTTGAATCAAAAGCTCAGAGACTTCCTCAAATCGTTGTTTAATCGCTTCCAGTTTATCAATCATAATTTTTTCTTATCAAAATGGATGCAAAGATACGAAATATGATTGAGAAAAATAATAGTAACAAAATGGACCTCCCTACGCTTGCAGAGAGGTCCATTAAAAATTGAAATTTGGAATTGTTTATTTCACAGGTTCTCCTGTGCTGTAATCTACTTTATCTCCTTCTTTCATTTTAAAAGAAGATCCATCCTTGCGGTTGATAGTTCCATCCGTCATTATTTTTGTGCCGTTATTCAATATTCTTTCTTTGCTCATCGGAATTTCCTTTGCACCCATTTGGATAATCAATTTACTGTTTTTCATAACAATAACGGTTTGTGTACTGGCAGGAGTGGTGGTAGTGGCAGCAGTGGTAGCGGCTGTGGTTTTGTTTGTAGAAGCTACCACAGGAGCCCCGGTATACCCTGTATTCAACTTCGCCATCGATTCTCCCTCCATATTAAAACGCTCCCCTTCTTTCATTTTTGTTTTGGTACCATTTTGCTTTTCTACGGTACCATCCGGGTATATTTTAGACCAGTCCGGCATAAGAATTTCAGATGTAAGAGGCAATTCTTTTCCGTCTTTGACCTGAATCATCCTGCCCATTTTCATCACTATATTGTTTTTTTCATCATAGTCGGTCTTGGTTCTGTCTACAATAAAATTACCATCCATATCTAGTTTCTCGCCTTCTTTAAGAATATGCTTTGTTCCATCCTTTTTAGCAATATGCCCATGTCTCAAAAGTTTAGAACCATTGGCAAAGGTTACGTCCTGCTGCAGTATTTGTGGATCGTTGTCTTTTACCAACATCATTTTGCCATTACGGAAAATATAATGATCCGTCGTTTTTCTATCCTCAGAAGCTTTTGAATCCAGTTTTCCACCTTTCAATAAAATCACATCACCGGAAGGCAATACCATCTCTCCGTCGCGAAGGGCCATTTTTTCTGAACCATTGTAAATTAAGTTTCCATCGGTGGTTACTTTGCCCCCATTTGCCAATGTAAAGTCCGAAGTAAGAGGAATCAATTTCCCTTGTGCCATCAAGATCATTTTACCATCCCTTTTAAAAACACCGTCTGTCAATACATCATTTTTTACATACGCCAATTCCCCTTTCGAACTTATCATCATTCCTTCGCTAAGTTTAATGGTAGACCCATCTTTGCTGGTTACTATGCCTGATGCATTTACTTTGGATCCTGACGTCCCCAAATTCATGTCGGTAGTCAGCGGAACGTATTTCCCCTGATCCCATTTCATCACCTTGCCTCCTCGCATCGACACGCCGTCCATCACCAATACATCGTCTCTTCTGCGAATTAATTCTCCTTTTGAAGTAACAAGCTCCCCTTCTTTCAATACAACCATAGAGCCATCCTTTAACGTGATATTCCCATTCGGATTTGCTTTCAGACCGTCCCCAAAGTCTGCCGGAGAATCCACCAGAGAGGTAGCCCCGTCTTTGGAAATCCAAACTTTACCATCTTTCATGACAGCACCCTCAATCTTTACCGTGTAATCGGAAAGAATCATCAAATCTCCTTTAGACGTGAGGATCTCTCCGTTTTTAAGTTTTGATTTCACACCGGCAGAAGTTTTATAATCTCCTGTTTTTGATACTTTAATTCCGTTGGAAAGTTCTTTTTCTTCTTCTAACGGGACTGAATTCCCATTTTTGTCAAACGTAAAAAGTTTTCCATCTCTCATCACAATTCCATCCTTAAATATTTTGCAATCCGCATTTTGTGCTTGTCCGGAAAAAGAACAGATCGTCGTTCCGGAAAGAAGTAAGATTTTTAATAAGGTTTTCATAGAATTAGTTAGGTTATTTTTCTATTAATCTAGGCATAAAAACTTAATAAACAAATCCTTTGGTCTGAAAAACCTCAATTTGCAAGTGTCCCTTTTATGCACTTTTCAGGCGGTTATTGTGCAAAAAATGGCTTGAAAATAGCCTCTTTATGGTTTTTAACCTCCGTTTATGTACTTTTGCATTCTTCGGAAAAATCTTTAAAAGATTCATAAATTTTAAGTTTTGATTCGGTAAAATATATCCAATGACCAAAGAAGTAAGAGTTCGTTTTGCCCCAAGTCCAACAGGAGGTCTTCATATCGGAGGTCTTCGTACTGCGTTGTACAACTATTTATTTGCTAAAAAAATGGGAGGGAAAATGCTCCTGCGCATAGAAGATACCGATCAAACGAGATTTGTACCGGGCGCTGAAGAGTACATTTTAAAGGCCTTGGATTGGGTAGGAATAAAGTTAGACGAAGGCATTCGGGAAGGAGGACCACATGCCCCTTACAGGCAATCTGAAAGGAAACCCCTGTACATGGAATATGCACTAAAACTAGTGAACGAAGGAAATGCCTACTACGCTTTTGATACCTCGGAGGAACTGGATGCAATGCGTAAACGACTGGAAGCGGCAAAGGTAGCCTCTCCGGCATACAATTCGATTACCAGAGCTCAGATGAAAAATTCGTTGACCTTGCCGGAAGACGAAGTCAAGAAAAAACTGGAAGCCGGCGATCCTTATGTAATTCGTTTAAAAGTACCCCGAAAGGATGAAATCAGAATTAATGATTTGGTAAGGGGTTGGGTAATGGTTCATTCTTCCGCAATCGACGACAAAGTATTAATGAAATCCGATGGTATGCCTACCTACCATTTAGCCAATGTCGTAGACGATCATCTGATGCAAATCACACATGTGATCCGTGGAGAAGAATGGCTTCCTTCCGCGCCTCTGCATGTGTTGTTATATAAGTTTTTAGGCTGGGAAGATACCATGCCACAATTTGCCCATTTACCACTTCTTTTAAAACCTGATGGCAATGGCAAACTGAGTAAAAGGGATGCCGACGCAGGCGGATTTCCAATTTTCCCATTGGAATGGAAAGATCCTAACACCGGTGATACTGCCATAGGCTTTCGTGAACAAGGATATTTACCGGAAGCTATGACCAATTTCCTTGCCTTTCTTGGCTGGAATCCCGGTACGCAGCAGGAGTTGTTTTCCATGACGGAATTAATTCAAGCCTTTTCCATTGAACGAATTGGGAAATCAGGTACAAAGTTTGACATCAATAAAGCCAAGTGGTTCAATCAACAGTACATGAAGCACAAGTCGGTCGAAGAAATGGGTGCTTATTTAATAGCAGAGTTAAATACCCGGCA
>DATHPH010000013.1:0-11861 GCA_035484095.1 Cytophagaceae bacterium
ACAAAACTTGATCGAAACCCTTGTTTATATCCGCAGATACAAAGTCAATTTTATATTGTGTGCACTTTTCATTTAACTCTGACAAGAGCTTATGATAATTTTCCTTATAAATAGCTCTCACTTCGGAAGGTTGCACCTTTACTTTGTCACCACTTTCTATATCGATAAATTCATAAGGTCTATCATCAAAATCAAATGATTCTTCTGTACGGGAATCGGTCACATGAAATAACAACACCTCATGCTTGTTGTGTTTCAGATGTTGTAAAGATTGAAACAATGTCAAGGTATCTTCGTTGCTTTCAAACATATCGCTGAATATCACTATAAGCGATCGTTTATTCATCTTATCGGCAATTTGATGGATGACATTTGCCACAGAGGTTTTCTTTTCTTTAGGTGTTTCTTTCAGCAAATTCTCCAGCAATAAAAATAAACTATGAATATGGCCTGGAGTAGATTTCACAGGGCTTTGAAGTTCTATTTGCTCTCCAAAGGTTGTAATCCCTACAGCATCTCTTTGTGTTTGCAACAAATAAGCCAAACAAGCAGCTGCAAAAATACTAAACGTTATTTTTCCATTGGTTTCTGCCGGATAATACATGGATGAAGAAACATCAATCAATATCTGACAACGCAAATTTGTTTCTTCTTCGTATCGTTTTGTAAATAATTTATCAGTTTTACCAAACACTTTCCAATCGATGTGCTTGGTACTTTCTCCGGAATTATACAACCGATGTTCCGCAAATTCAACTGAAAAACCATGGTATGGAGATTTATGCAAGCCTGTAATAAAGCCTTCCACGAGTTGCTTCGCCAGCATCTCGATGTTTCCAAATTTCCGTATTTCTGTAAGTTCTATTTTCAAAAAAAAATTATTGGGTATGTATCACTAATATAGGGGTCGTAACGGTATTGCTGACATGACTGGCTCGATCCATTACATAAATATCAAATTTCAGGGAATCATTTGTTACTTGCACCGTTGTATCCTTCCCTTTTATATTATCATAGACTGTCATATAATAATTTACATAATCAAATTTGACAGAATATCTTAGTTCGCCGCTAACAGGTCCTTTTATATTCTCAGGAAGATAAGTGAGTGGAGGGAATTGTCCGGTGTATAATATAGTATCTTTATAATTATATAAAGTACCTTGATAATTAAAAGCACCGTTTGTGATATAGGTTTTCATATAAAAATTAGGCGTGGTATTATTTTTTATATCATCGGCACTTAATCCCAAATCTCCGTCTCCGTCTTCAAACTTCAACTTTATTGTCACAGAATCACAGAAACTGCCCATAGAGCTATCTTCAAAATTCCTTGTAATGTTGTACCAGTTCGATTCAACTTGTATGCTTGGGATTACACTAAAATTTGGCAGTTTTTTGCAACTATCAAATGACAAAGAAGCAACAACCACCAAAATAATCCCTAAATAGTTAATATAAGATTTCAATGTAGTATCTTTAAATATATCAAAGAAAACGATGGAATTCCGACAACATTTTATTGATGAACTCTTTAAAATTAACAAGAGTAATTTTAATAAAAAAGCATTAGCGTTATTTAATTATCAATATACCTATAATGCTATCTATAAACATTATGTAGATTCACTAAAAAAAAATCCCTCGTCCGTTCAATCGATTATCGATATTCCCTATTTACCAGTTACTTTTTTCAAATCGGAGAAAATTATTACCGGAAATTTCGAACCTGCAAAATGTTTTTACAGCAGTGGAACTACCGAAAAATCTACTCGGAGCAAACATTATTTGGTGGATACAGATCTTTATAAAAAAACATTTAGTACGTTTTTCACAAATCAATATGGTCCGATTTCGGATTATATTATCTTAGCACTGCTCCCCTCCTATCAAGAAAATAAAGATTCGTCCCTGCTTTATATGGTAGATTGGCTTATACAAGAAACCGGAAACGTTTTTTCTTCTTTCGTTTCAACAGATTTTCCTGCTTTCTTCGCAACGCTAGAGCAATGTCGAAAGCAGCCAAAAAAAATACTTTTGATCGGCGTGTCGTACGCATTACTTGAACTTGCAGAACAGCATCATCCAAACCTTTCCGATTGTATTGTGATGGAAACTGGTGGGATGAAGGGTCGCAGAGCTGAAATGATTAAGGCAGAAATACATGAATACCTTAAAAAATCTTTTACAATAGAAAATATTCATTCTGAATATGGCATGACGGAATTGCTGTCACAAGCATATTCCAAAGAAAATGGAATTTTTCAATGTCCATCATGGATGAAAATTTTGGTGCGACAAGTAAATGATCCATTTGATCTAAGGGAGTCCGGAAGAGGGGCCGTAAATATTATTGATCTTGCCAATATTGATTCTTGTGCCTTTATCGAGATTCAGGATTTGGGTAATCTATTTCCCGACGGAAGTTTTGAAATTCTTGGTCGAATGGATAACACAGAAGTAAGAGGTTGCAATTTACTGTACGCCTAAACCCAATTTTATATTATTGAAACTGCAAGCTCCCATTTCCGGAAGGGTGCTTCGGTTGTATAATGCCTGGGTTTCCGATACAAATAATACTTCCATTCCCTTCAATATCGGTCTGCAAAAGACTGTCACAATAAATTTTTGCGTCCAAAAGGGAAGTATTGATCATATACACCCAAGCTGCTTTCATATTGCGGGTATCGGTTGATGCATTCTGAAAACATCTACCAGCCACTTTATTTGCTTTACCACTCAACGTAAAAGTAGAATAATTATCGGCTATAAATCCTACAAATGCTGCATCAATTGATAGATTAGTACTCCCATAGCTTAAATTGAAAATTTGAATGGTGTCTGTTTTTATATATTCACCTGCGCTTATAGTACCATATCCATTTTGAGAAATATTTTTTATTTGATCTACTCCTACATATACATTTACTGGTATATCAAATTTACGTACCCAATTGCATGTATTTTTATTTTGAACCGTTAAAACATTTCCATTTTGTTTGCAATCAATTTTATATTCTAAATTTTCACCTGCTTCTATGATTACCTTTCCAGGCAAGCTTTGCATAAGCACCAAATTAATATTGTCCTCTACAATTATTGTGTTAAAGTTTTGAAAATACCGGTCTTGCATTGTTATTTTCCCTGTACTTTTTAAACAGTCAAATTCTTTATCTTTACTACACGCATTGAACAGGCAGAGACAAAAAAAAGCGAAGGTGATATGTTCTAATTTTTTTTTCATAGTTTTATTCCAACACCCCATTCCACCCAATCGGCTACACCGAGGTGAATTTTCAACGCCATTCCCACAAACATTTTATCTGAAATATAATATTTCAGTCCAACTTTTTGATAATAGGTTCTGCTCAAATGCGTGGGGTCAAACAAATAAACACCCATTTGTGTGAGCAAAGAAAGTTTGTTTAAATAAAGCTCATGTCCTGCAATAATTGCTACCTGGTTTAAATTTATAAATGTATTTCTAACGTTGATAGAATCTCTTACGATTTCAATAGCTTTGGAATAATCATAAGAAAAGTCCATCCCTATATTAATCCCACTTTTTCGATTCAGCCTTCTTTCCGCATAAGCATTCACGCCACATAAAAAATATTTTGGACCGTTAACAGGGTATACCTCTTTGAGTCCTGCGAAAGTAGAAAGATACAGATGTGTTTTTCGTTTGAAAGTAAGGACGCTATCACGTTTTTTATAAAGTCCGTCATCATTGATATTAATTCCGATTCCCGCATGAATGGTGGGTAAATTAATTCCAAAGTTGGGTCTTTTCAAAGCGCCGTTGGATATGTGGGTCAGGCCAATTCCGAAATTTAATTTTAGCCGGGAAGAAATCTGATAGGTATAATTTATTTGTCCGTTTAACGTAAAATTAATTCGTTCAGAAATAACATTGTTTGTATAATTGGTTTCAACATTAAATCTTTTTTCTACATAAGCCAATCCTAAGCCCGTTCTCCACTGCAAATTGGAACGTTTTGTTTTAATAAAATTTTTTCCTGCATGTATAATTGCCGCCAAAGCATTTCCGACAGGCTTACTTGGGTCAAAGGCAAAATAAAGCAACGAATACCCCACTTGCGGATAACGGTATTCCCGTTGCCAATCCTTTCCTCCTTTGGTTTGCTTCGTGAAATTTAATTCAAATCCTGGCATGTGTTGATTGGCCAGATGAGAAACATCTTGTGAAAAATTCCAAATAAATCCGTAATGAAGTCGTGCAGTAACTGTATAAGTAGGTCTTGGCGAATTTTGTGCCTTTAACAAAAAAGAAGAGCAGAGAAGCAGCGAGAAAATTAAAATTCTCATGTATACATTTTAGTTACTTCACGCAAGGTAGATAAAAGAATTAAAAAAAAACACAGCTTTTTATCAATAAAGTACAGAATCAAACCCTTTATCCAAGCAACGGTAAGGTGTTAACCCTGAATAATCAAGGTAAATACCAGCAAACGAATCTTTCAACGATTCATAGGGTATATTACAGGAAGCAAATTCATTCAATTCAATGGCAAAAGGTTTTTGCAAAGAAGTATAAAGCATATCCAATGACTTGAAAGGTTGGAGCTCATAATCAGAAGAAATTGTTTTTTCTATATTCAAACGGACTTCCATGTTTTCTTCTATAAGGAATATTAAGGTTCTTATTATTATATTCTACTTATCCCTAAAATGTAATTTAAAAAAAATAGCAGGTGTAAACCCTGCTATTTTTTTTAAATATCGAAGCCTCTTTATTTTGCGTAACTTACTGCTCTCATTTCACGAATTACCGTTACTTTAATCTGACCGGGATATTGCATGTCATTTTCAATTTTTTTAGAAATTTCAAAAGATAATATTCCTGCTTTATCATCGGTTACATTGTCAGCATCTACCATGACACGAAGCTCACGTCCGGCTTGTATCGCATAACATTTTGTAACACCATCAAACGACATCGCAAGTATTTCAAGATCTTTTAAACGTTTAATGTAAGATTCCATCACTTCGCGTCTTGCGCCTGGCCTTGCGCCTGAAATGGCATCGCATACTTGCACAATCGGAGAAATCATAGAAGTCATTTCTATCTCGTCGTGGTGGGCACCAATAGCATTGCAGATCTCTGCACTTTCTTTATATTTTTTTGCCAATTCCATGCCCAGAATTGCATGAGGAAGTTCCGGCTCATCAGGAGAAACTTTTCCAATATCGTGCAAAAGACCAGCTCTTTTAGCTGTTTTAGCATTCAGACCCAATTCCGATGCCATGGTGGCACAAAGTCTTGCGACTTCGCGGGAATGTTGAAGAAGGTTTTGACCATAGGAAGATCGGAATCTCATTCTCCCAACCATTTTAATCAACTCCGGATGTAATCCATGAATACCAAGATCAATCACCGTTTTTTCTCCAATTTCGATTATTTCCTCATCAATGTTTTTAAATGTTTTCGCAACGATTTCTTCGATACGGGCGGGATGAATACGTCCATCCTGCACCAGTTTATGAAGGGAAAGGCGTGCTACTTCTCTTCTTACCGGATCAAATCCCGAAATTATAATTGCCTCAGGAGTATCGTCTACTATAATTTCAACACCCGTAGCGGCTTCCAGCGCACGTATGTTTCTTCCTTCTCTTCCTATTATTTTCCCTTTAATATCATCGTTTTCTATATTAAAAATAGAAACACAATTTTCTACAGCATGCTCTGTAGCAGTTCTTTGAAGCGTTTCGATGACAACTTTTTTAGCTTCTTTGGTAGCCGTCATCTTGGCTTCTTCCACAATGTCTTTTATATGAGCTGAGGCTTTTGATCTTGCTTCTTCTTTAAGTGCCTCTACAAGTTGATTTTTGGCTTCTTCGGCAGAAAGGTTGGCTATTTTTTCTAATTGTGAAACCTGAGAAAGTCTTAACTTTTCGGCCTCTTCTTTTCTTTTACTTACGATTTCCAATTGGGCAGAAAGATTTTCCTTCATACTATCCAACTCTGCTTCTTTTCTGGAATTTTGCTCTACTTGCCTGGAAACGGTTTGTTCCCTTTGTTTAATTTTGTTTTCGTTTTGAATAATAATGTTTTTCTTCTTGTTTACTTCTTCTTCAAATTCGGCTTTCAATTTCAAATACTTCTCTTTGGCTTCGTGAATTTTGTCATTTTTTACAGTTTCTCCCTTCAATTCAGCTTCTTTGATAATCAATCTTGCTTTTTCCTGTGCACTTTCTTCTGATTTTTTCATTAATTTTTGAAGCATCACCCTTCCAATGACTACTCCAATAGCAATTCCGGCAATTCCTGCCAATACAATAAATAATATTTCCATGTGTGTTAGGTTAATGGTATAACTTAAACAGCAGAATGGATTAACAAATGTGTATAAAATTGAAGTGAAAAAATCAGTCAACTAAGGCAGAGGAAACCAAATTGTCTAATTCGGCTATTTTAGCAAGTAAAAGAGTATCTGAAGCGTTATAAATTTCCTGTTCGGTGTTATTAACTTTTTCTACTGCTCCGTCAAAAGCCACCATTGCAAGAAGGTCTTGCTTATCTTCTACTCCAAATTGCTCTTTAAACGTTTTGATTTTATCGTTTAACTGCTTTCCTGCGAGTCTGACCTTGTCTTGGTCATCAGTACTTACCCTCATAGGGTAGTCTCTATCTGCAATTCTGATTTTTATAGATAATTCTCCCATAGGGGATACTTTTATCGATTTATTAGTCACTTAACTGTGATATACATTTGTCAATTTCCCTGATGTACTCATTTATCCTGAGTTTCAACTCATTCGTTTTCATACTATCTTCCGCCATTGACTCTACAATTCTACCATTTTTTTCTTGATTTTGAAAATTTTTTAACTCTTCTTCTTGCTTTTCCGTTTTAATTTTCAACGTTTCATTGTTCAATCTATAATTTTCAATTTGAATTTTCAGTGATTCCCGCTCCAAAATGAATTTATCATTGTTTTTTAAATTGGTATTAAGAATTTCGAGTTGTTGTTCATAAGCTGCTTCTATTTCCTTGTTTTTAGCAAAAAGCTGCTGATTGGCCTCTTTTATTAAATCATATTCGGTAATTAGTGCCTCGCTTTTATGCTGAACATCTTTGATATGTTCTTGAACATTATTTAAAGCTTCCATTAGCTCTTTATTCTCAGACTTTAAAAACGCAAGTTCTTCTTCTAGTTCTTCTTTCTCAAAACCGGTATCTGCTCTTTTATAATTTAAACTCTGAATTTCATCTTCCAGATTTTGAACGTTCATCACAAGGCTTCTATTTTCTTCCATGGAACTGATCAATTCCTTTTTTAAGGAGGCATACTCCGAAACCAGTTTTTTCGTTTTTACTTCCAAAGCTTCCAAATAAGATAAAACTCTATTATTTTCCATAAATATGCTTACCAATCCTTAAATATACTATTTTTTTGAGTTCCCAGATCGATGCTCTTTTATATGCTGGACTCAAGATTTCTGATGTCCACTATCCGATAAGGATACCTTTAAGCTTTTAGGTCCTTTTATAAAAATAAAGCTTCTTATTTTGATCAAACTCGTTCGTTGTTTCATAATTGTTACCACAAAACAATCACCCTCCTGTTGCAAACCCTTCAAATACTGTCATGCCTCCGTCTATAAAAATACTGGCACCTGTAATGTAATCCGAATCATCTGAAGCAAGAAAAACAGCCAGTTTACCAATATCGGAAGGTTGGCCGATTCTATTGTAAGGAATGAGGTTCATCAAACCATTCAAGGCTTCCGGAGTAGCCCAGGCATCTTTATTGATAGGAGTTTGAATAGCTCCGGGACAAATACTATTCACTCTTATTTTTCGGTCTCCGTATTCTTGTGCAAGACTTTGCATAAACATCCGGATAGCACCTTTGGAAGAGGCGTAATTCACGTGCCTGGCCCAAGGTATAATCTCATGCACTGAACTCATGCAAATGATTTTTCCGGCGGCGGCAGATTTTTCTATTACTACTCCTCTTCGTATAAATTCTTTTATGGCCTCCCTGGCACACAAAAACTGACCAGTCAGATTGATATTAATGACCATATTCCATTGCTCAAGGGTCATCTCGTCGAATTTAGCATCCCGTTGTAACCCAGCATTATTTACCAGGATATCAATAGTACCAAACTCTTTGAAAATTTGTTGGTACATGGCCTGTACCTGCCCTTCATTACTTACATCGGCTGCTATGGCAATAGCATTGCTCCCAAAGGATTTTATTTTATCGACTACGGCTTGTGCCAATTCAGGCTTCGTCACATAATTGACTACAACTGTTGCTCCAGCCTCACCGAGTGCAATCGCTACTCCCTCCCCAATGCCAGAATTTGCACCCGTAACGAGGGCAACTTGTCCCGATAATTTTTTATCTGCCATAATGGTCAAACGGTTTCAGGTTTCTTAGTCTAAAGTATATAGAAAAACCTTACAAAAGGAGTTTCAGTATATTATTAAATAGGAATATTTTACTTTCAACCTCAAGCCAAAGTCGGATTTTCTTCTTTTGTATATTCTTCTATCGGAATACAAGAACAAATCAAGTTTCGATCACCATAAGCACTATCAATTCTGCCAACAGAAGGCCAGAATTTTGCAGCTTTTACATAAGGAAGAGGAAACGCTGCTTTATTTCTTGAATAAGGTTTTGTCCAATCATCTCCTAAAACCACATGCGCTGTATGAGGAGCGTTTTTCAACACATTATTAATTTTATCGGCCGATCCGTTTTCTATCTCTTCAATTTCCTTTCTGATCGCAATCAGAGCATCACAAAACCTGTCCAATTCATCCATTGATTCGCTTTCCGTGGGTTCTATCATAAGTGTACCAGCCACAGGAAATGAAACTGTTGGGGCATGAAAATTATAGTCCATCAATCGCTTTGCGATGTCTTCTACTTCAATACCAACGGTATGTTTAAATGTCCTGCAATCTACTATAAACTCATGTGCACATCGACCATGAGCACCGGTGTATAGAATAGGGAAATATTTTTCCAATCGCGCCTTCATATAATTTGCATTAAGGATGGCGTATTTTGTTGCGTTTGTCAACCCTTCTCCTCCCATCATTGCAATATAGGCGTATGAAATAGGCAAAATACTTGCACTGCCCCAAGGGGCTGCCGAAATTGCACCAATCGAGTTTCCTTCACGAAAAGAGACAACAGAATGCCCCGGCAAAAATTCAACCAAATGAGAAGCAACTCCAATTGGACCCACTCCAGGCCCACCACCACCATGAGGAATACAAAAGGTTTTATGAAGATTTAAATGACAAACATCCGCACCAATAGTGGCAGGACTGGTAAGGCCTACCTGTGCATTCATATTGGCACCATCCATGTATACCTGACCTCCATTTTCATGAATCACTTTACAAATTTCGACAATACTTTCTTCAAATACCCCATGCGTAGAGGGATAGGTAACCATCAAGCAGGACAAGTTTGCTTTATTTGCAATTGCCTTTTCTTTTAAGTCGGGTATATCAATATTCCCTCGGTCATCGCATTTCACTACTATTACCTTCATTCCTGCCATTACAGCACTGGCAGGATTAGTTCCATGTGCAGAGGAGGGAATCAAAGCAATATTTCTATGAGTATCTCCACGGTGCTGATGCCAAGCACGAATCACTAAAAGACCTGTGTATTCTCCCTGCGCACCAGAATTCGGTTGTAAAGAAACTCCTGCAAAACCAGTCACTTCGCATAACCAGGATTCCAGATTTATAAACAACTGCTTATATCCTTCGGTTTGATTACTTGGCGCGAAAGGATGAATTGCTCCTACCTCCGGCCATGTTACCGGAATCATCTCCGTCGTTGCGTTCAACTTCATCGTACAAGATCCCAACGAAATCATGGAAAGGGTAAGCGACAAATCTTTATTTTCAAGCTGCTTTAGATAACGCAACATTTGGTGTTCTGTATGGTACGCATTAAAAACAGGATGTGTCATATAAGGAGATGTTCTCGTTATCGAACCCAGCTTTGCCTCCACTTCTTCCGCTACCGGAATCATCCCTATCCCTTTCGCCTTTGCAAAAATAGTTACGATATCACGTACATCCCTTATATCCGTAGTTTCGTCCAACGAAATAATTACCCTGTTCGCTTCATACCTGAAATTAATCTGCAACTGTTCTGCCAAGGTCGCAATTAAGTCTTTTTCCGCCTCTACCTCAATAGACAACGTATCAAAATAGAGTTTATTCGTTTGTCTGTATCCGATGCTTTTTAAGGACGCTTCCAGTGTTACCGCCAATCCGTGAATTTTTTCTGCCATTGCTTTTAATCCTTTTGGACCATGGTACATACTATAAGCCGCTGCTATTACAGAAAGCAACACCTGAGCAGTACAAATATTAGAAGTTGCCTTCTCACGACGAATATGTTGTTCCCTCGTTTGCAACGCCATGCGATAAGCCGGATTCCCTTGCGCATCAATGGATACACCGATTATTCTACCGGGTAATAACCTTTTAAACTCATCTTTTGTAGCAAAAAAAGCGGCGTGAGGTCCTCCAAATCCCATTGGTACACCCAACCGCTGGGAAGACCCAATCACTACGTCTGCCCCCATTTCTCCGGGCGAGGTTACCAATGTCAGGCTAAGCAAATCAGATGCAACACAAATGGATATTTCCTTCGCATGAGCAGCATTGATAAACAAACTCAAGTCTTCTAGTTCTCCATCACGACCGGGTGTTTGCAGCATAATGCCAAAAACCGACTGATCGGAAACATCCGTTGCCTCTATTTTTTTTACTTTCAATTCTATTCCCAATGGAAGCGCCCGGGTCTTCAATACATCCAGTGTTTGAGGAAAACAAGATTCAGATACAAGATAAACATTTGCTTCTTTTTTGGAGGATTTCCTTGCCGTGTGCAACATGGTCATTGCTTCCGCAGCGGCCGTAGCTTCATCCAAAAGGGAGGCGTTTGCAATTTCCATTCCAGTGAGATCCGTTACCATGGTCTGGTAATTCAGCAACATTTCTAAACGACCTTGTGCAATTTCTGCTTGATACGGCGTATACGCTGTGTACCAACCAGGATTTTCAAGAATATTTCTCAGTATAACCGGAGGCGTAATTGTATTATAATAACCAAGTCCAATGTATGAACGACATATTTTATTTTTAGCCATTAACTGTTTAAACTCTTTGAGAAAAATATATTCCGATTTGGCTTCCGGAAGATTCAATGGTTTCTTAAGACGAATACCGGAAGGAACAGTCTGATTTATAAGAGTATCCAATGTATCAATGCCTATCAAGGAGAGCATTGTTTTCATTTCTTCCGTTGATTTACCTAAATGCCTTTGCTCAAATTTTTCTCTATGGTTTAAATGAATCATGTTTAGATGGGTTAACTGTATATAAACAAAATTAACTAAAATAAAGTTGGTGAAAAAAAAGTGTTTATAACTTTCAAACCAGCTCTATATTACCTGTAAAGGGATTGAGCCATACTTCATTTTTTAACAAAAAAAGCTAGTACGAAAAATAACTTAGAATAGAATATAACCTGAAAAAGATTCTTTAAAAACCTTTTATGCCATTGATGCACATAAAAAAAGCTTTCCGATGGGGATCAGCAAGCTTTAAAATTCTTTGGGGTTAATTTCTAATATTTCCAGCCTATATTATTCTTCTTAGCCTTTTTATGATCTGCTTTGCAATTTTTATTCGCTCTTACACAATCATAAAACAACATTGAAAGTACCAGAAAGAGGGGAATGAATGTTCTTTTCAGTATCAAAAGACTCATTACATTTTAATTTGACCTGACTTTCTCATTTTTTTAATCCTTTTGGCGCTGTCTTTACATTTCTTACTTTTGCG
>DATHPH010000014.1:0-2023 GCA_035484095.1 Cytophagaceae bacterium
TATGTATTGGTACAAGGAAAACTATTAAACCGGAAAAACAATGCCCAACTGCCATCCTATGCACAACCCAGGGTTGCACTGGATGGTGTGATAACCGACTCCGTTATTATTGATTTATACAAAGGCACCTACAAAATAAAAGTACCGTATGGCAGCAACCATAGCCTACAAGTATTAGCCGATAAATACACACCGGACGTAGAGTATATCAATTTGAATAATGTAGATGAATACCAGGAGCTCAATAAAGATTTATATGCTACAGAAATTAAACTATATGCTACCCTTTCCGGGAAAATTTTAAGCAGAAAATCCAATAAACCACTTCCATCAAAAATTGATTATAAAATAAAAGTAAATGATGTGGTTTATGAAAATGTCACCATCAATAAAACAACCGGTGACTATACGATGACCATTCCAATAGGACAATCTTATGTGGTGAATGCAAGTGCGAATAAATACTTCCCTGTATTTGAACCTATTGATTTAAGTAAGGAAACAACCCCTGTAAAAATATACAAAGACCTTTATTTATCTCCACTTGAGGTAGGTTCTTCGGTTAAACTTAATAATGTGTTTTTCGAAACCGGAAAAGCAACGTTGAAAGAAGAATCGTTTATCGAACTGGATAAAGTAGTTGCTTTCCTTAACGAATATCCAGAGGTAAAAATAGAAATCGCCGGACATACGGATAATTCAGGAAAAGCAGATAAAAATTTAATTCTATCAAACAACAGGGCTGCTGCCGTGGCTATATACATTGAAAGCAAAGGAATAGCCGACGAACGTATTTCTTCTAAAGGATACGGACAAACCAAACCGGTAGTTCCGAACACCACTCCAGCTAATAAAGCAAAAAACAGAAGAGTGGAATTTACGATTCTGGATTTGTAAAACATCAATACAACCGATTGCAAAAAAGTCTGCTTAACCTAGCAGACTTTTTTATTTAAAACCGATAACCGTACCTTTGCCAATAATTTTACTTACTCATGTACATCGACACACATGCCCATATTTACGACGAAGAATTTAAGGAAAACAGAGCGTCAATGATCGAAAAAGCGTACGAAACAGGCATTCATAAAATCTATATGCCAAACGTAGACCATACCTCCATTGATGGAATGATGGAATTGGAAACTAAATATCAGAATCAATGTATCGCTATGATGGGCCTGCATCCTTGTTATGTAAAAAGGGATTTTGAAAAAGAATTGTATTTGATAGAAGATTGGCTTGCTAAAAGACATTTTTCAGCCATTGGAGAAATTGGAATGGATTTTTATTGGGATATTTCGTTTAAAGAACAGCAAGAAGAGGCACTAAAAATTCAACTCGCATGGGCAGAAAAATATAGTCTTCCCGTTATTCTTCATTGTAGAAATTCCTTTCGGGAAACCATGGATATAATAAAGTCTGTGAAAACAGATCAGCTTCATGGTATTTTCCACTGTTTTTCCGGCACCAAACAAGAGGCGGAAGAAGTAGCTTCTATTGGATTCAAAATTGGCATTGGCGGTGTGATTACTTTTAAAAACAGTGGATTGGATAAAATTATCCCTGAAATAAACCTCGAACATATTGTATTAGAAACGGACAGTCCTTACCTGGCCCCAGTACCTTTCCGCGGAAAACGAAACGAACCAGCTTACATTCCTATCATTGCAAAAAAAATTGCTGAACTAAAAAATATTTCCGTGGAAGAAGTGGCGGAAATTACCACTGCAAATGCAATGCGGTTGTTCAAATGAGTAAGACAATTCAAAATAATTGAATAATAGCATTTTCTCTTTCATTAATCTTGCCTTTTGTTTGTGACAAAAACAAATTTATACTATCTTTATAGACTTAATTAAAATGTCTAATGTTAGAGTTACTTCAAAAAGCTTGGCCGTGGTACATAAGTGGCCCCTTAATAGGCTTAATGGTTCCTGCTTTATTACTGTTAGGGAATAAACCCTTTGGACTTTCCTCTTCTCTAAAACATATCTGTGCCATCTGCTCTCCCATAAAGGTG
>DATHPH010000015.1:0-9428 GCA_035484095.1 Cytophagaceae bacterium
AATTGCGAAATGTTAGGACCAACAGCAATGAGCGCAGAAAATAGTAGTAACGTTGAGCTAATAATAAAATGCTTTATTTCGTGCACTTTTATGGCATTAATGAGTTCATATATGCCAAGAAACAATATCATTATTATTAAATAATAAGTGACTTGGAAATGAGCAAAAAATATGTGTAAAGAAAGAAAGAAGGTTGTTATAGATAGACCTGCCAGATATTTTTTTCTGTAAGTCATAATGATTCCCCCTAATACGGGTGCCATGGCAGCCATTGCCAATACTTTATTAATATGACCTGCCTCAATACTAATAATGTTAAAAGAGGAGAACACAAATGCTGCACTGGCCATAAAACTCACCCAAACATTTGCATTCAAAGCCAGCATTAAAATATAAAAGCCGATAAACGCAATAAATCCCAGATAAATGGGGAGGGGAAATAATCCACTTAAGGTACGATGAAGGTATAATAAAACATTTGAGTGATAGCCTCTCCAAACAGGCATACCACTAAAGCTAGAATTGGACCATAGTATTTCTTCTTTACTAGAATCTTCAGAATAGTCCGAAGCTTCTTTTAAGGCACCTTGAGACTGAACCACATCGTTCTGTATCAGTTTTTTACCGGATAAAACAGGGTAGTAGTAGATAAAAAGAATTGCAGTAAATGCAAAAATGGCTATCAAATGGGGATATATACTTTTTATAAGATTATTCTTCATCTCGTTTAAAAATATTAGTTTAGCCCAAAAATATACAGATTTATCATTATAACGTACATTTGCTATAAAATAATTAATGAACGATGAATAGTATTATCCTCATAGGCGCAGGTGCGCATGCTAAAAGTGTTTCGGATGCATTGCTGGAAATAAATCCAGCCGTAAAAATTCTTTATGTAGACTCCAATACCAAAGGTGGAGAAAAATTGTACGGTTTTAATATTGTAAACAGTATTCCCGATGGTCTTGAGAAAACCCCAATATTCGTTGCCATTGGAGACAATACCATTCGAAGGAAAATATTTGATAAAATTGACAATCACCCTAAGGCTAATATTATTTCAGTAAAAGCGTATGTAAGTAAAAGAAGTAAATTGGCATCAGGAATTTTTATCGGAAATTTTTGTCATATCGGTACGGAAGCTGAGATAGGAGATAATGTGATCGTCAATAACGGAGTAATCATAGAACACGAAGTAAAGATTGGTAAAAACAGCCACATCTGTCCGAATGTAACTGTAGCCGGAAGAGTAGTAATCGGGGAAAGGGTTTTCCTTGGTGTTGGTTCCAGCGTCATAAACAATGTCAGTATTTGTTCGAATGTTATTATCGGGGCTGGATCAACTGTTACCGGTAATATTACAGAACCAGGTACATACGTTGGAGTTCCCGCTAGAAAAATAAAATAGAATATGCAAAGCGAAAGATTGCCCACTGTCTCCATCGTTACTATTGTGTATAATGGAGAAGCATTTTTAGAGCGGACAATTTTAAGTATTATAAACCAGACCTATCCTGCTATAGACTATTGTATCATTGACGGAGAATCAAAGGATAATACAGTAAATATTATAAAAAAATATTCTGATAAAATAGCCTTCTGGCAAAGTGAACCTGATAAAGGCTTGTACGATGCGATGAACAAAGGACTAAGAGTAGCCAAAGGCGATTATGTAATGTTTATAAATGCAGGGGATGAACTTTTTGATAGTACCACAATTGAAAAAATTATAAACAGTTCTACTCACCTTTCTGATATTTACTATGGCGAAACATTGATGGTAAATGAAACTTTTCAACCACTTGGAATCCGAAGTAAGGTAACTCCTCATAAACTTCCCAAACATTTGCGATGGCAAGATATGGCCTATGGGATGGTAGTTTGTCATCAATCGATTTTGGTCAAAAAGGAAGTTGCTGGTTTTTATAATACGGCCCATCCGTTTTGTGCCGACATTGATTGGATAATTAAAGCGTTAAAGAAATCCTCGTCTGTTGTCAATGTGGAGTTTATAGTTTCTAAATATTTGAAAGGAGGACTTTCTGATCAAAAATTAAGAAAATCACTCTTGGATAGATTTGCTGTTATGCGTGAACATTTTGGATTGTTTCGTACTGTTTTTAGTCATATATTTATTATAGGGCGGGCTATTTTGTTTTACAAAAGAAAAAAATAATAAATGAATATAGAGACGAATAAAAACGAAGACTCTCTCAAGTTACTTTGTTCACAATTGAAACTGAGACTTCAAAGAGTGTATTTAGGCGGTGGGGAAAAAAAAATAACGGAACAACATGAAAAAGGCAAACTTACTGCAAGGGAAAGAATAAAAAGACTTATCGACAAAGACAGTCGTTTTTTAGAATTTGGGGAATTTGCAGGAGAGGGTATGTATTCGGAATATGGAGGCTGTCCGTCAGGAGGAGTAATTACCGGAATTGCTTATGTAGAAAGTCGCCAGTGTGTCATAGTAGCTAACGATGCTACCGTTAAAGCAGGGGCTTGGTTTCCGATTACCGCCAAAAAAAATCTTAGAGCACAAGAAATAGCAATGGAGAATAAGTTGCCCATCATTTATTTGGTAGACAGTGCAGGAATATTTCTTCCTCTTCAAGAAGAGGTTTTTGCGGACAAGGAACATTTTGGTAGAATATTTAGAAACAACGCAATCATGTCGTCCATGGGCATCGTTCAAATCTCCGCGATTAT
The DNA here is from genome assembly GCA_035484095.1 of Cytophagaceae bacterium. Lineage (GTDB taxonomy): Bacteria > Bacteroidota > Bacteroidia > Cytophagales > Cytophagaceae > JANYCO01. The sequence continues at coordinate 2,713 of DATHPH010000015.1, forward strand.
GGGCAGTTGTGTAGCAGGGGGAGCATATCTTCCTATTATGTCAGACGAGGCAATGATTGTAGAAAAAACCGGCAGTGTTTTTTTGGCAGGTTCATACCTTGTGAAATCGGCTATTGGGGAAGAGGTCGATAATGAAACGTTGGGAGGTGCAACCACTACTTGCGAAATTTCGGGAGTAACGGATTATAAGTGTTCCAATGATGAGGATTGTTTAGAAAAGATTAGAAAGATTATTTCTAAAATAGGGACTTCTCAAAAGGCAGGATTTGATAAAAGAGAACCAATTGCTCCAAAAGAGAATCCGGAAGAGATTTTTGGTATACTTCCTTTTGATAGAACTAAGCCCTATGACATGAAGGAAATAATAAAACGGCTGGTAGATAATTCCGAATTTGATGAATATAAGGAATTGTATGGAAAATCAATTCTTTGTGGATTGGCTAGAATAGAAGGCTGGGCCATTGGTATAGTTGCCAATCAACGAATAATGGTCAAAACAAAAAAGAATGAAATGCAGATGGGTGGAGTTATTTATTCTGATTCTGCGGATAAAGCGGCCCGTTTTATTATGAATTGTAATCAGAAAAAAATCCCTCTATTGTTTCTGCATGATGTTACAGGGTTCATGGTTGGCTCGCGTTCTGAACACGGTGGAATTATAAAAGATGGAGCTAAAATGGTTAGTGCCATGGCCAATTCGGTAGTCCCTAAATTTACAGTTGTAATCGGAAATTCTTATGGTGCTGGAAATTACGCCATGTGTGGGAAAGCCTATGATCCAAGGCTGATTTATGCCTGGCCTACTGCTCAGATTGCTGTTATGAGTGGTGGTTCTGCGGCCAAAACGTTGCTTCAAATAAAAGTAGCTACCTTAAAAGCAAAAGGAGAAGTGATAACCCCGGAATCCGAGAAGACATTGTTGGAAGAAATAACCAAACAATACAACGAACAAACTTCACCCTATTATGCTGCGTCTCGTCTATGGATAGATGGAATTATTAATCCTTTGGAAACAAGAAAAGTGATTTCGATGGGTATTGAAGCGGCTAATAATTCAGTAATTGAAAAGGAATATAACGTTGGTGTTATTCAAACATAGCTCGAAACTATTTACGTTTTGAAAAGAAAAAGTATAAACCAATACGAATGGAAGAAAATAAAATAAAGGCCCTTATTGCACTTTTAGATGATGAAGACAAAGAAGTAGTTTCTATGGTCGAAAAAGAAATCATGTCAATTGGGGAAATGATCATACCACATTTAGAGCTTGAATGGGAGAATAATTTTAACCCAATCGTGCAAAAACGCATTGAAGATCTGGTTCATAATCTTCATTATGATATTCTCACTTCTCGTCTGAGTGAATGGAAAAAGCAAGGTGGGGTAGATTTGTTGGAAGGTCTATGGTTGGTAGCTACCTATCAATATCCGGATTTAGAATTTAAGAAAATAAAATCAGACATTGAGCAAATATATTTTGAAACCTGGACACAGTTGAATAACGAACTATTGCCCATGGATCAAGTAAAAATTCTTAATAATGTTTTGTTTGGGCAACTAAAATTCAGTGCCAATACAAAAAATTTTCATTCCCCGTCCAATTCGATGTTGAATATTGTTTTGGAATCCAAAAAGGGCAATCCGATTTCTTTGTGTGCTATATATATGTTGGTGGCTCAAAAATTAAAGCTTCCGGTGTATGGGGTAAATCTTCCTAATCTTTTTATTCTTACCTATAAATCCGAATCTACCCAGTTTTATATAAATGCGTTCAACAAAGGGTTGATATTTACTAAAACTGATATTGATAATTATATCGCTCATCTCAATCTATCTCCAATGGATGTTTTTTATCAACCATGTTCAAATATTGAAATAATACATAGGGTGTTAAGAAATCTAATTGTTTCATTTGAAAAACTGGGAGACAGTTATAAAGTAGAAGAGGTAAAAATGTTATTATCTTGTATTTCAGATGAAACTTTCAACAATTAATCCGATTATTTTTTTTAATAAATTAACAGATAACCCTTTATATAAATCTTCAAGATTTGTGTTTTGAAATAATTGCTTTAGATGCGTAGAAATCTATTTTAAAAGGTGTAAACATATTTTTTCTTAAAAATTTGAATAATATAAAAAAGCCTGTAATTTTGCACTTCCTTAAAAAGGGGTATCTATCGTAGATAGATAAAGTTCTTTGTAAAACTGAATAATTGGGGGAATACCAAAGCGGCCAACTGGGGCAGACTGTAAATCTGCTGACTTATGTCTTCAGAGGTTCGAATCCTCTTTCCCCCACACCAGAAGAAAAGAAATAAGCGGAAGTAGCTCAGCTGGTAGAGCGGTAGCCTTCCAAGCTACAGGTCGCGGGTTCGAACCTCGTCTTCCGCTCTTTAAAGTGAGTTAAAAGTTAATGGTTACTAGTTTTTAAATTGTAAAAGCAATAACCATTAACTAAATAACTTTTAACTCCTAAAGCAAGCCGGCGTAGCTCAGGGGTAGAGTACTTCCTTGGTAAGGAAGGGGTCGAGAGTTCAATTCTCTTCGCTGGCTCTCTTTGTGAAGTAAGCGTACTATAAATAATAGTATTCATAAATTAAAAAAAAGTAACTAAAACTAAATTTAAACAGAGGATTTTCAAATATGGCTAAAGAAAATTTTGACCGTTCTAAACCTCACGTAAACGTAGGTACAATCGGTCACGTCGATCACGGTAAAACTACTCTTACTGCGGCGATTACAAAAGTTCTTTCGGAAAAAGGTCTTGCTGAGAAAAGAGATTTCTCTCAAATTGACAACGCTCCAGAGGAAAAAGAAAGAGGTATTACAATTAATACTTCTCACGTAGAATACGCTACTGAAAAAAGACACTATGCACACGTTGACTGTCCTGGTCACGCTGATTACGTTAAAAACATGGTTACTGGTGCTGCCCAGATGGACGGTGCTATCCTGGTGGTAGCTGCTACCGATGGTCCTATGCCACAAACACGTGAGCATATTCTTCTAGCTCGTCAGGTGGGTGTTCCTTCTCTTGTTGTGTTCATGAATAAAGTGGACATGGTGGATGATCCTGAATTATTGGAATTAGTAGAAATGGAAGTAAGAGAACTTCTTTCTTTCTATGATTTCCCTGGAGATAAAATTTCTGTTATCCAAGGTTCTGCTTTGGGTGGTCTTAACGGAGATGCTAAATGGGTTAAAACCATTGAAGCATTAATGGATGCTGTAGATAACGATATTCCAATCCCTCCACGTTTGACAGACAAACCTTTCCTTATGCCTGTTGAGGACGTATTCTCGATCACTGGTCGTGGTACTGTTGCTACTGGTAGAATTGAAAGAGGTGTTATCAACTCTGGTGATGCTGTAGATATCATTGGTATGGGTGCTGAAAACCTTAAATCGACGGTTACAGGTGTTGAAATGTTCCGTAAAATTCTTGACAGAGGTGAGGCAGGTGATAACGTAGGACTTCTTCTTAGAGGTATTGAAAAAGAACAAATTAGAAGAGGTATGGTAATCTGTAAACCAGGTTCTACTTCAATACATACAGAATTTAAGGCAGAAGTGTACGTTCTTTCAAAAGAAGAAGGTGGACGTCATACCCCTTTCTTCAACAAATACAGACCTCAGTTTTATTTCCGTACCACAGACGTTACAGGAGAAATCGTTCTTCCGGACGGTGTGGAAATGGTAATGCCTGGTGATAACATCACGATTACTGTAAAACTAATCAACTCAATTGCAATGGAGAAAGGTCTTCGTTTTGCAATTCGTGAAGGTGGTAGAACAGTAGGTGCTGGTCAGGTTGTAGAGGTTATAAAATAGTTACAATCAATTAGATAAGTGCGTTTCTGAAAAATTCAGGAACGCACTTGTTTATTTATTATATTTTGTCTAACTTTGCAGTCCCGTTTTTGGGGTGCGATATTATACGGGTGTAGTTCAAGGGTAGAATGTCGGTCTCCAAAACCGCTGATGGGAGTTCGAATCTCTCCACCCGTGCACGAGAATAAAAGGATATGAATAAAGTATTTGATTTTATTAAAGGTTCTGTCGATGAAATGACCACACATGTTACATGGTCAAAGTACAGTGAATTACAAAGCAGCACAATACTAGTGATTGTAGCTTCTGTTATTTTTGCGGTCATGATAGGATTGATAGATTTCCTGTTCAAAAACGTAATGGGTTCAATTTATGAGTCATTCTAAACAAAATTAATGATGTCAGAATTATTAAACTGGTACGTTATAAGAGCAGTAAGTGGGCAAGAAAAGAAGGTAAAAGGATACCTTGAAAATGAAATTGTCCGCCAAAAGCTGAATGATTTCATTCCTCAGGTTTTGATTCCTTCTGAGAAGGTCTATGAAATGAGGAACGGTAAAAAACGAGTGAGAGAAAGAAGTTTTTATCCCGGCTATGTAATGATCTATGCAGATCTTAGCCATGGAGAAGCACTTCATACTATCAACAGCATTCCTGGTGTGCTCGGCTTTCTTGGGTCCAACGTGGGTACTACTAAAAAACCGGTTCCTTTAAGACAATCTGAGGTCAACAGAATGTTGGGTACGGTAGATGCAGTAGATGCAACCGTAGAAAAACTTGAAACTCCTTTTATAATAGGGGAAACAGTAAAAGTAATGGATGGTCCCTTCAGCACCTTTACTGGAACTGTGGAAGAGGTTTTTGAAGAAAAGAAAAAACTTAATGTAATGGTGAAAATTTTCGGAAGAAATACACCTGTTGAATTACATTATAATCAAGTAGAAAAAAATAATAATTAAGAAGAAATACTAAGATGGCAAAAGAAATACTTGGGTTCTTAAAACTCCAAATTAAAGGAGCCGCAGCTAACCCTTCACCTCCAGTAGGTCCTGCACTTGGATCAAAAGGACTTAATATCATGGAATTCTGTAAGCAATTTAACGCTAGAACTCAGGATAAACCAGGTGTTGTATTACCAGTATTGATTACAATTTACAAAGATAAATCCTTTGACTTCGTTGTTAAAACTCCTCCTGCTTCCATATTACTATTGGAGGCGTCTAAAGCGAAGAAAGGATCTGCAGAACCTAATAGAAATAAAGTTGGCTCAGTTACGTGGGACCAAGTTAAAACTATTGCAGAAACTAAATTGCCGGATTTAAATACTGCTAAGATTGATTCAGCAATGAAACTAATAGCAGGTTCGGCAAGAAGTATGGGTATAACAGTTACGGGCAAAGCACCGTGGGAAAACTAAAATAAAGTAGCAAAAAAATGGCTAAATTAACTAAAAACCAAAAAAATGCTGCTGCCAAATACGATGCGACTAAAGAATATTCTTTAGCTGATGCTGCTCGTATTGTGAAAGATATCTCCTTCACCAAATTTGATTCTTCTGTAGACATCGATGTTAGACTTGGTGTAGATCCTAAGAAATCAGATCAAATGGTAAGAGGTATTGTAGCGCTTCCTCATGGTACTGGTAAAGATGTGCGGGTTCTCGTGCTTTGTACTCCTGACAAAGCGCAGGAAGCAAAGGATGCCGGTGCTGATCACGTAGGATTGGATGATTATATTCAGAAGATCGAAGGTGGCTGGGTAGATGTAGACGTTATTATCACAATGCCTACAGTAATGGCTAAGGTTGGTAAGTTAGGTAAAATATTAGGTCCAAGAAACCTGATGCCTAACCCAAAATCAGGTACCGTTACTCTAGACGTAGGTAAGGCAGTAAAAGAAATTAAATCTGGTAAGATTGATTTTAAAGTAGATAAATATGGTATTGTTCACACGAGCGTAGGCAAAACTTCTTTCTCTCCTGAGAAATTAGTTGAAAATGCTCAGGAAGTGCTCGCTATCATAGCTAAGTTGAAGCCTGCTTCAGCAAAAGGTACTTATATTAGAAGCATTACGCTTTCAAGTACTATGAGCACAGGAGTAGGAATAGACAAAGGAACAGTATCGGGTATATAATTATAATAGACCCCAGAAAACGTAGTTCAAATGAAAAGAGAAGATAAAGGTAAAATTATCCAGGAACTGAGCGAAAAATTTGCGCAATTCAACTACTTCTATATTACTGATGCTTCAGGAATGACAGTAGAGAACGTAAATAAATTCAGGAAGCTTTGTTACTCAAAAGGTATTGAATACAAAGTAGTAAAAAATTCCCTGATTAAAAAGGCTCTGGAATCTACCAAAACGGACTATTCTCCGTTTCATGGTACAGTATTAAAAGGTTTTTCAGGTATTTTGTTCGCAGAATCCGGAAATGCTCCTGCTAAGTTGTTGAAAGAATTCTATAGTACAGGAATTGACAAACCAATATTAAAAGGTGCTTCGGTAAACAGTGATTTGTTTATTGGGGAAAATCAATTAGAGGTATTGGCTACATTGAAATCTAAAAATGAACTCATCGGAGAAATCATTGGCTTGTTGCAATCTCCAGCCAAAAATGTGATCTCAGGTCTTCAATCAGGAGGTCAAAAAATTTCTGGTGTTCTTAAGACACTATCTGAAAGACCAGAATAATCAAGTAATAATTTAAATTTAAAATTGTAAATCTTAAACTAATAATAAAAATGGCAGATTTAAAAGTAGTAGCTGAGCAGTTAGTAAGCTTAACTGTTAAAGAAGTAAGCGAATTGGCAAAAATATTGAAAGATGAGTATGGTATCGAACCAGCAGCAGCAGCTCCAGTAATGGTAGCAGGTGGTGCAGGA
>DATHPH010000016.1:0-5383 GCA_035484095.1 Cytophagaceae bacterium
GATTCCAGGAAATAAATTCTTTAGAATTCGTTTGTTTATATAAAGGATTGATCTGGCCAGCTTTAAAATAAGCAATTGTAGCGATCAGGGAGCTTATAAAAGCGGTTATTACAAAGAGATGGCCAAAATCGCCGATAGCAAAACTATACATACATTATCTTTTAAAATTCCATTTTATAAAAAAGAATATTGGAATTTGATTCATGGGACTTTTATTTGGGAAAAGTTAAAGGCTGGCAGCTTTTACTTCTTTTTCTTCGTACTTGGAAGGACATTTCATAAGTATTTCATCTGCTACAAATACATTCCCTTTTACACTGCCTACGACCACTACCTGTTCTGATTTGTCAAAATCCTGTGGTTTTGCATTTTGGTAAACCACAGAGTGTGATTCTTTGTTATTATCGACCAAGACAAATTCAAAATGATTTGGATTGATAAGGGGATTATAAAACATGCCTTGAATAGCACCATCAGAAGCTTTCATAAGTTTCCCTACCACATGAACTTTATCATGGTCGCCTTGGGCAGCCATTTCATAAGCTTCTTTAAAGGATACATATTTGCTTGCATCACTGGAAGTAGAAATAATGATGCCTATGGCAACAGCAATGATAACAATCAATATGATGTTAGTGGTCTTCATTATTTTTTTATCTGTTTCTCGATTTTGCTTATTTTTTTATCCAACAAAAAGAGATAAACAAAAATTCCAACCAATATGATTGCTGCTACGCTGATGACCACATATATTTTGCCGTCTTTTCGAAAAGTATCAGCCATTTCTACTTCCTGGGCCTTTGATAGTAATGGCGCAAATAGTAATACTACAAATCCTATATACTTATGTAATTTCATAATCCGTTTTGTTCTTCTAAAATCTGTTCTACTTTTCGCAACCGCACTCTCAACGAAGTTATCCATATACCCAATAAGATAAAACCCAGGTTGGAAGCATAAAAGATAAGATTCATTTGACGATCGCGGTCATAGCTATTAAATCCTGGATTTCCACCATTGCCAGGATGGAGCGAATCCGTTAGCCTGGGCATGATATAAATCAGTGCCAAAAAGGTGGGGAAAGCAAATATGTTAAAGATGGCACTCACGCGTGCTCGTTGTTGTTCGTCTTGAAGTGAATTGCGCAGCACAAAATATGCCAGGTAGATTAGCATTCCGACGGCCGCAGCGTTTAGTTTTGGATCGCTGGTCCAATAAGTGCCCCAGGTATTTTTTGCCCACAACATTCCGGTGAGTAACCCAAGAATTCCAAATACTAACCCCATGTTGGCGGTTTCAACTGCTATAAAATCATGATGAATGGAATTTTTTGACAAATAAGCAATAGAATAGCTAAATGAAATGATTAAAAGGAAAGTCATGCCAAACCACATGGGCACGTGGAAATATAGATTGCGAATGGTTTCATTTAGAATGGGAAGACGTGGTACCGGGGAAATGAATCCTATTGTAAATGAATACATTAAAAGAATAATGCAGAGTATTTTCCACCAGTTACTTTTCATATTTCTACCGCAACCAAAGCAATTGTTTTGCTTAAATCGGCTGCGAAGTTACAGCTGGATTTCGAATTTACCAATTAGTAGGAGTGGAATAGTTAAGTAGTGGTCTATTTCAACCAAAAGAAAGAAGGTGTTGGATATGATGAACTACGTTGAATACTTCCAGAAAATCTTTTTTTAAAGGAACTTCATCCATAAACGTTTTAAGCCATAAAGTTGGTATTTAAACAGAAATATATAAAATGGAATAATTGCTTTTTATGCGTACACTATTGTTTAAATCCTTCATTATTCGTCGTTAAGCATTCATACATTTGTTATTTAAGTGGAAAAGTGAGCGTCTAAATGGGCGGTTTTTTAAATATTACAAGTATTTTAAATAATTAAAAATTATTATTTAAACATTAATTAATTATACTTCGTATGTAACATTAACTAAAAGACATTTAAGTATGAAAAAGATAAGTATATTATTGGCCACTGCGTTCACAGCAACGTTATTCATAGTTTCTTGTGGTAAAAAAGAAAGTATTGCCCCTACGACAACCCCTACAACGACAACTACTACTAATAATAACACTACCACCACTACTTACAGTTCTACTCCTGCTAGTTTTCCTTTTGCTGTTTCCAGAATGTTTCTACCTACTGGATTTTGGGGTGGAGGAGATGGAGGTGGAGGTAGTGCAGGAGCTGTAAATCTTACTTTCCCAACTACTGATACTTCCTGGTACAATTCTATTGCTAATTTTACGGTTACGAATGTAGCTCAATATGGAGGATTAGATTTCCTTAATAATAACAACTGGGCACCTAAATTTTATTTTGCTCCGGGTGCTACTAAATTGACTTACGATGTAATGGCGGATGCGGGAGTGAAAGTTGTCATAACTGCCTTTCCTGGTGTAACTGGAATAAGTAAGAATGTGGATTCTATTGTAAGTACTAGTTCTACAACCTGGGTTACCCAAACGATTTCCTTTACAGGCACCTATCCGGATAGTTTAGCAGGATCTTCCTTTATTTCAGTTGCTTTTACACCTGCAAGCGGAGCAGCTGTCAACAGTCAATATAAATTTGCTTTGAGAAACGTTTTGCTTTCTAAGTAAATCTTATTATAAATTAGGAAAGACCTGAAAATATATTGTTTTCAGGTCTTTTTCTTTTAAGAAAGCAATGGTTTCTCTTTTATTTACCGAAGTGTATTCTTTATACCAGAGCAGTGAACTTTTTGACCCAATACTGTATTATTTAAATTGATTCTAAATTACAACAACATGAGCGTTATCATTAAATAATTAGTACCATAAAGTTTACTTTTGCATGTGCAATTGGATAGTATTCATAGAATGATAGGAAATTTTAAAGCAATAAGCATTTCTCATAAAACGGCTCCTGTGAAGATAAGGGAGCAAATGGCATTAAACGAGGCTTCTGCGAAACAATTAATGTTGCTGCTTCGTGATGTAACCGATGCATCTGAAATGCTTGTGCTGTCTACGTGTAATCGTACGGAAGTATATTATTCCTCCGAAAACGATTACAGTGCAGAAATAATTCGATTATTAAGTCTTCAAAAAGGGATCACCAATTTTGAGCACTACCATGAGTACTTTGTCAATATAACCGATCAGGAAGAAGCAATTCTTCATTTGTATAACGTGTCCATTGGATTGGAATCTCAGGTAGTAGGCGATATACAAATTATCAATCAAGTAAAACACGCCTACCAATGGTCTGCCGATCTTAATTTAGCAGGACCCTTTTTGCATCGTTTGTTACATACCATTTTCTTTACAAATAAAAAAGTAGTACAGGGCACTCCTTTCCGCGATGGTGCGGCCTCTGTTTCCTATGCTACAGTAGAATTGGCCGAACAACTTACTTCAGAAATGGTTGCGCCGAAGGCATTGGTGATTGGATTGGGAGAAATGGGGGCAGATGTTTGCAGAAATTTAGCCAATTCCAATATAAAAGATATTATTATTACCAATCGTACGCAACTAAGGGCGGAAGAGCTTGGCAAGGAATGCAACGTGAAAGTAATTCCTTTTGAAAATGTCTGGCAAGCGATTTCAGAATCGGATGTCGTAATTTGCTCGATCTCAAAAGAAGAACCGTTTATTTCGTACGAGAAAGTAAAAGAATTAACCATCTTATCGTATAAATTTTTTATTGATATTTCTGTACCAAGAAGTGTAGAAGCAAAAGTAGAAGAAGTGCCGGGTGTTTTGGTTTATCATATTGATAACATTCGCAGTAAAGCAACCGAAGCCCTGGAAAAAAGAATACAATCTATTCCAATGGTGAAAGAATTTATTGCAGCTTCTATTGCAGAGTTTAATGATTGGAATAAAGAAATGATGGTTTCCCCAACCATTAATAAATTGAAAAATGCATTAGAACAAATCCGCCAAGAAGAATTAAACCGCTACTTGAAGCAGATGAATTCGGAAGAGGCAAAAAAGGTGGAGATGATTACGAAAAACATTATGCAGAAAATCATGAAACTTCCGGTGTTACAACTGAAAGCAGCATGTAAAAGAGGGGAAGCTGAAATGCTGATAGATGTATTAAATGACCTTTTTGATCTTGAAAAGCAATCTTCTGAAGTGTAAATAAAATCAGAGACACAAAAGTGTGTCCCTGATTCTGATTATTTTACACTAATCTTTACTTTCTTTTTTAGCTTTTTTATCAGCTCTCTTTTCTTTTAAAGACTTAGTAGGCTCTTTTTTCTTTTCTTTTTTTGCATCCGTTCCCTTTGACATATTGACTAAGATTTTAAGGTTAATTATATAATTGAAAATTTAGTAAAAAAAATCATTTGATGAAAATTCTAAGCGGAAAAATTTTCATTATTTTCCGTAACTTTGTAAACATACCAATTATAAAATAGATCAAAAAAATAATGATACTTCCGATTGTAGCGTATGGTGATCCGGTTTTAAAAAAGGAGGCCAAAAATATAGCAAAGGATGAAATGGATTTGCAAGCATTTGTAGCGGACATGTTTGATACCATGAACAATGCTGGTGGAATCGGGTTGGCCGCCCCTCAAGTTGGAAAGAGTATCCGTCTGTTTATTGCAGACGCTTCGCCTTTAGAAGAAGAAGAATCTAAAAATTTTAAAAAAGTTTTTGTTAATCCCACTATTCTCGAAGAATTTGGTGACGAATGGAGCTACAACGAAGGATGTTTGAGCATACCCGGTATCCGCGGAGAAGTAATTCGTCCTGCCAAATTAAAAATACATTACTTTGACGAAAACTGGAACGAGTTTACGGAAGAGTTTGAGGGCATGCCTGCTCGAATCATACAGCATGAATACGATCATATTGAAGGAGTTTTATTTGTAGACTATTTTTCTTCTCTAAAAAAACAGCTTATCAAAAGTAAACTGGCTAATTTGAGTAAAGGAGATGTGGATGTAACTTATAGAATGAAGTTTCATGTAAAAAAATAAATCAGGTCTTAGACTTCCTCAATTATTTTTAGTTGTTGGACAGGGATCTTTAATTTTAGCTCTTGAAAATGATATCCGATCCTGTTTCCGAACTTCAGCATACCTTGGATCTCTTGCGAATTGAGCAGGAAGAAGACCGCGCTCAATACAGGGAAAAAATTCTGGGAGCTTCTATTCAGGAGCGAAAAAAATCCGGTACTACCTGGTATCCGATTGTGATACGCGAATCTTATTATGGTACCGGGGAAAGACTCATTATAGAAATTGAGCGTCCCGGAGAGCACTTTATTCCGAATCTTTTTCAGTTCGGTTCTGTGGCATCGTTGTTTAGCAATTATGGAAACGAAGGGAAAGAAAATCCCTCTATAAGCGGCGTAGTATCGTTTGTAAGAAG
>DATHPH010000017.1:0-4261 GCA_035484095.1 Cytophagaceae bacterium
TGGTTTGTCTTAGCCAACTTATCCTGATGCTAATGGTAGGTATTTTTATACTTCCAATGATGGGATTGCCGCAGCTTCAGTTTGGCAACAATCCTCTTGCTACAATAGTTGTAGGTATTTTCACTGCAATGGCAGCTACCTGTTATGGACTTATGTTTGGCACTATAACGACCACCAATCAGCAGGCGGCCATTGGTGGTTCTGTATCTGTACTGATCATGGCGGCTATTGGCGGTGTGTGGGTACCGGTTCATTTAATGCCGGATATTATGAAAAAACTTAGCCGTATTTCACCCTTAAACTGGGGTCTGGAAGCATTTCATGATATATTTCTGCGTGGTGGTGGTATTATAGAAGTAATGCCTGAAATAGGTTTGTTATTTGGATTTTCCATAGTAACCGTTGCCATATCGTTTTGGTATTCAAGAAGAAAAAATAACCTTTAAGATTTATGCAAAACGAGCTTGAAATCAATAAAAAAGAATTGTGTGATTTTATTTCTGAAAATATATTGGCGGGGGAAGTAAAAATTGATGCTTCCACGATTCTTTCTGATATTGGTGTAGATTCTTTTTCAATTATTGAAATCATTTTGTTTATTGAAAGGAAATTTAAAATCATTATTCCGCACGAGTCTTTAACACCTGAAAATTTCACGTCTGTCAATACCTTGATTGAATGTATGGCAAAATACAAAGAGGTGAAATAGTTGTTCTATTATGATAGCTTATGATATGAATATAAGCCTTGTTGATTTTCCAAAACAAATAAACCTTAGTGGAGCCGATTGTTTTTTTTTGGCTATGGAAAACCATTATAAAAAAAATGGAAATACCGGAAATGTTTGCCATCTTTTAATTTCGCTGGACAACACAATCGACAAGGAATCTCTTTCAAAAAAAATTACTGAATTCCCAATATTCAATTGGTTTAGTAAAATTGAGTTAAACAGAGGTATTTTCTTCGGGATACCCAAATGGGAATATCTTCCGGACAAAAAGTCGCTTATCGTCATTGATGAATTGAGCGACTCATCTATAGGATTGCCAATTGAAGTTAGCAGAATGAAAATTTCGTTGACAGATTCCTGTTTGTTTAAATTTACAATCGTTCATCGTGTAAATAATTGTTCGGATTTGATCTTTTCCTGGCACCATATTCTTATGGATGCAAGAGGAGCCGAAACGTTATTGCGATTAATAGGTGGAGATATTTCTGAAAAAAAAGTGAATTATTTTCCTGCTAAAGAAAGGAAAATGAATTTTTTAAAATCATTTTATATTCTTCACTTTTCTAAAGAATTTATTAAAAGGTCTTCAAAAAAGCCGCTGGTTCACTTAATAAACAAAGAACCGGATTATATTCCTGAACCCAATTACCACCTCCTTGAGTTTTCAGAGGAGCAAACCATTCAACTTGATAAACGTGCATTGGCACATGGTGCTCAAGTCAGCAAGGGAAGTTTTTATTTGGCCTGCACGACCAAAGTAATACACGAATGGTTGGTCACCAAGGGTAATAAAGACGGAGTTTTTTGGATTCCTGTCCCTCAAAATCGACGTCCGAGAGGTAATTTTGGACCTGTTTTTTCGAATCTTCAGGGATTCATGTTTTATAGAATTCCAAGAGAAAATACATCGGATTTAAAGAGTTGTACTGAATTTATTACCAAACAAATGTTTGATCTGATAAGACATAAGAGACCGGATGATTATGCTGTAATGAGTAATTTGTTGAGAAGGTTGCCGTCTCGATTTTATTATTGGCTGATTAAAGGTCCTGCAGGCGGCTCTATGGCAAGCTTTTTATACACAGATCCTGGAGTAAATGAATTCAAAACCTTTATGGGATATTCGGTGAAAAATGTTACCAATTATCCTCCCAGTACTTTCCCTCCCGGGCTTATGACCATTTTCGAAAGATTTAATGGAAAGCAAAAAATAATACTTCAACATGTGCTACAAGTTGTGAATAAAGAAGACTTGAGTATATTAGAAAATAATTTACGTAAAGAACTTCTTGGATAACGATGGTTCCTGAAATCATTCATTGTGAAGTGTTGGTGGCGGGTGGAGGTTCTGCCGGAATTGCGGCAGCGGTAGCTGCTGCGCGAAAAGGGGCAAATGTTGTGTTGCTTGAAAAAAATAGTTTTTTGGGAGGGAAGGCGACCGCTGCCAATGTTGGTACTGTTTGTGGTTCATACCTCAGAAGTCATAATCCTGTTTCAACGTATATTGATAATAATTTTGTAATTGAATTTGTAGAAAAATTAAAATCAAAAACCTCTACTGCTCCCATATTTAATAAACACGGTCTCCATTTTTTGCCTTATCATCCATTTGATTTCAAATTACTTTGCGATGGATATGCGCAATCAGAAAATATAAAAGTTTTTTTTCAATCCTCAGTCTCACAAGTGGAACGAGAAGGTTCTAAAATAGTTTCAGTTTATGCAGTAGCGTACGACCGCTTGATTAAAATTCAACCATTGTCCGTTATTGATTGCACCGGAGAAGCCCTGCTCAGCTTAATGGCCGATGCATTAGTAATTGAAAGCGATGAATACCAGACACCGGCACAAGTATTTTCAATGGAAGGTGTTGAAGCAACATCAGAAGCAAATCTGGGTTTAATTCTATTAAAAGAAATTCAAAATGCGATTTTTGAAGGGACCTTAATGGATACCTATTCTAACGTCTCTGTAGTGCCAGGATCGCTGTTTCAGGATCATGTTACGTTAAAAATTGGTATTCCTGAAAAAATAAAAAACGATGTAAATAAAATTACAGAAATTGAATTTATAGCGCGTAAAATGATTCAGACCATTACTGAATTTTTAACCACAAAGGTGTTAATTTTTAAAAATGCGCGGCTTAGCGAAGTAGCTCCGGAAGCTGGAATTCGAACGGGAAGAAGACATAAGGGGAACTATATTCTCACGAAAGAAGAGGTGCTCCAGTGTCATAAAAGCAATCACTCTGCAGGAAAAGGGACATGGCCAATTGAATTCTGGGATTTAGGAAAGCGGGTAAATATGTCTTTTTTTGAAATAGAAAATTATTATGACATCCCAAAAGATTGCCTTCGTTCATCTGTTATTAAAAATTTATTTTTTGCCGGAAGAAATATTTCTGCTACCGAAGAGGCTATTGCAAGTGCCCGTGTGATAGGAACTTGTTTACAAACTGGTTTTTCTTCTGGTGAAATGGCCGTAGAAATTTTGAGTTCTGATTTTTAACTTTTAATTTAAGATATTCGTTTATAGTAAAAAAATAATTTGTTGCCAACGGTGTATTTCATACTTGGTATATTACTTAAAATATTACTTTAAAACCTTTTCAAAATGGCCGCTGTTTCTTCTACTATGATGCCCTTGGGTACTTTAGCTACTGATTTTCTTTTAATAGATACAGTCTCTCAAAAGAAGTTTTCCTTGCAGGAATTGAAATCAGAGAAAGCTACCCTTGTGATGTTTATTTGCAATCATTGTAAGTATGTTAAGCATATTCATGCCACTTTGGTAAATATCCTCCATGCGGCTATTCCAAAAGGGCTGTCTGTTATTGCAATTAGTGCAAACGATGTTGTAAACTTCCCGGAAGATGCTCCTCAATTAATGAAACAGCAAGCGTTAGAATCCGGGTATCTATTTCCTTATTTGTACGATGAAACACAAGAAGTGGCGAGAGCATACGATGCAGCTTGTACACCTGATTTTTTCCTGTTTGATGGAAATATGAAACTGGTATACAGAGGACAGTTTGATAATTCCCGACCAAAAAATGAGTTACCCGTTACCGGTAAAGATCTAAACGAGGCTATTATGGCAGTATTATCTGGTAAACAAGTTAACATCGAACAAAGACCAAGTATAGGCTGCAATATAAAATGGAAGGAATAAGGTTATTTTATTGTCTTTTTCACTTTCTTAAATCTGCGGTATTTTAAGAATTTATTTTTGGAAATATATGCACTATTCTATTTTATAATGAAATGATGGATCGGAAAAGGATTAAAATTTTAAGTATAGACGGTGGAGGAATTAGAGGTATTATTCCCGGCGTAATTTTAATGAAAATTGAAAAAGTAATTCAACAAAAAACCTCCAACCCTAACGCCAAGCTTGCTGACTATTTTGATTTTTTTGCCGGCACAAGTACAGGAGGAATTTTGGCTGGAATTTATTTGTGTCCGGATGAAAAAGATGTTCTAAAGCCACGTTTTACAGCAGAGCAAGCAGTAGAATTATATTTACGAAGAG
>DATHPH010000018.1:0-4388 GCA_035484095.1 Cytophagaceae bacterium
TCTGCTATCTGCCCATTAAAATGGTATTCCTTGTAAGAATCCTTAATCGCTCCTTTTAGCAAGGTATACTCTCTTGATTTGTTACCATTTTTATAATATGACAAAATAGTGCAGTTCCCATTAGAAATGGAAATATCTGGCAACAGTTGGCCTGTTGCATCCAAATACGAGTACGCTAAAATGTTTCCTGCTTTATAAATTTTTTTCATCTGAAGTTCTCCTGTTTTTCCATAATAAAAGGCATCTCCATTTTCTTTGTCTTCAATATATGTTTTTTTGAATTCTACCTGACCATTTTCGTAATAAGAAATCCATTCTCCTGTTTTCATTCCATAATTATAAATTTCTATTTTTTTTACTTTTCCATTGTCATAATAATAAATCCATTTCCCATCATGCTTACCATAAACGTAAGTACCTTCTACGTCAATTTTTTTGTTATCATGATACCATTTCCAAACGCCGTTTTTTTCATTGTTAAAATAAGAGCCTTCTGAGCTTATACTCCCATCAATATTGTACCAGGTAAATTTTCCGTGAGCAGCACCTTCAATGTAATTACCAACAAATTTTGGAATGCCATTGGGATAACGAACCGTGTAATTGCCGGAGCCTGATTTTAATTCAACCGTAGAAGTTTTGGCGCCGAGCGAATCATAATAAACTACTTTTTGTAAAACATCTTCTTTGTAAAATTCTTCCTTTTCCAGTTTTCCTGTAACCGCATAATATTCTTTAAATCCAGAAAGTAAATCATTTAAAAAGTAAGCTTTTGTTTCCATTGTTCCGTCTATATAATAAGAATAAAAATATCCGTTCGCCAATCCATCCGTATACCATCCTTCTGATTTTATTGTCCCATCGCGGAAATATTCGTAATAAGGACCTTCTAAAACATTGTTGGCATATTGACTGATGCTGGTTAACGCTCCTCCTTCACCATATTTTTTTGCCACTCCGGACAGCATACCTTTTTCATCGTAGTTTTCTTCCGAAGTTAAATTCTCATAAAAATCATAATATTTCCAAATGCCATTTTTACCTTCCAAAGTATAGTTGCCTTCAAATTCTTTATTTCCTTCCGGGTAAGAACCTAAAAAATAAAATTCACCTTTTTGTTTTTTAGCTTCTTTGATAATCGCGCCTTGTTTATTGAAATACTTATATTCAGTTATAGTTCCACTATTATATTCCATCTCACAAATTATTTTTCCATCTACGTCATACGTCTTAAAGATGCCATTTCGCTTTCCTTTATCATCGTAAATGGATTCTTCTATCAATTTTCCACTACGATTGAACGTAGACCACTTTCCAATTTCTTTGCCTTTTAAATAAGTACCTTCAATATACAGTTGGCCATTTTCGTAATACTCTTTATGGTCTCCTTCTTTAAGTCCGTTCACGTATTTACCTTTGGTATCGATTTTGCCATTTCTGTAAAACGACGTGTATTCACCGTTGAAAGCCTTGTTAGAGTATGGTTTTATTGATTTGAGTGCGCCGTTATCATAATACCTATATACGGTATCGATAATTTCATTATGAAGATAATTTGCGATTGCTTTTGTATAGGGTTCTCCTATTTTGTAGTATTCATACTGAGGACCTTCAAAAGAGCCATCTTTGTAGAAAATTTTATCTGTTAAAAGGCCACTTCCATTGTATATTTTTTTATCACCTGATAATACATCATTGGAGTAATTTAATTCTGCAATTAATGTTCCTTCTTTATTATAATATAAAAGTTTTCCTTCCAGTTTACCATCTTTATAAAAGGCTTCTTGTTCTTTACTACCCGTATCATAATAAAAGATCCAAGTCCCTTCCTTTTTACCTTGAGAATTATAGATTCCTTTTGATTTTATAGAACCACTGCTATAATAATATTGGCAAGCGCCTTCCACTTGTTGTGTTGCTTCGTTGACCGTACCGACTTTATACAAGGTGTGTTTTTGAGAATCGAACCAATGTTGATAGACTTGTTTTTTCCCGCTCACTGTATCAATATATTTTTCTGTGGTCTTGTCTACATAAGGTCCCGCCCAGGAAGCAAATTTATTAATGAGAGAAATGTTTTTCTTAATGAGTTCTATGTGCTGGCTATTTTCACTTGACTGAAGAGAATAATAGGAGAATCCCGGAAACTGATTTTGATTATAGATCTCTTTAAAAAAAGGAACATAGGTTTGCATCCAAAATCCTTTATCGTCTTTGTCGTAGGTCATTTTTGAAAATAGAGCATAGTTTTGTT
The DNA here is from genome assembly GCA_035484095.1 of Cytophagaceae bacterium. GTDB lineage: Bacteria > Bacteroidota > Bacteroidia > Cytophagales > Cytophagaceae > JANYCO01. Next base: position 2,255 of record DATHPH010000018.1, read on the forward strand.
TCACAATGGGCAGTTCTGTTTTTACCGGTACTTTATAACTTTTGGACAAAGCAGCATAATTAGTAATGATAAGATCAAGCTCAGAAAAATCATCACCGCCTTCCGGAGATAAAACAACGCCATTTGGTTCTCTTGTATATTTTGAAGAGACGATTTCATTGAATCTTTGTAAAGCACTAAAAGACCTGGTTGATGTTGGTTCTAAGATAAGAAACATATTCATTGACATCATAGCCTGACTTATTTTCCCTTCGTTAGCAGCAATAATGGATAATTCTAAATGGGCAGATGCATAGTAAGGATTTAGCCGAATTGCTTTTTTGAAATACTCCAGTGCTTCGGCAAACTTTTTATCAGAAAGATAGGTAGCACCTTTGTTATAATGGAGGAGGTAATTTTTGGGATACTTCAAAATCCCCTGATCAAGTATTTCATGTGCTTTTTGAAATTTCTCAGCTCGGTTGTAAGCCACCGCCATATTGATATAAAATTTTTGGTCAATCGAAGAATTTAACGAAAGCCCTTTTTGGCAAGCCGCTACAGCTTCCTCATATTTTTTTTGTTTTAAGTAAATAATGGATGTTTCGACCAATGCATCTGCATAAGAAGTGTCGTTTCTGTCTATTTTTTGAATTTCAAGAAGTGCTTCCTCGTACTTTTCATCTTTATAAAAAGTTTCGTACGCTTTCATTATTTCTGCTGCATTGATCGGTTTTTGAATCTTCTGAGCATACACTGAAATATTCAGGAACATGATAAAAAAAAGAAATAGCTTTTTCATAGAGGGTTAGAGATGGTTATTGTAAACAATTTTTTTTAAGAAATTCTTCAACTTCGTTGCCGTATATTTTTGTAAAATCGTGGCGGATTGCCATATTCCATTCTTCACAAGCTTTGTTTTTTTTACCTAATTCAAGATACAAAAGTCCTTTGTTCCGATAAGCATAAGAGTTTGTAGGATCTAGTTTGAGTGATTTATTGATATCATCCAATGCTCCAGTGTAATCTTGTAGCATAAGTTTGGAATATCCTCTGTTGTTGTAGGTATAAGCCTGATGAGAATCGATTTGAAGTGATTTGTCAAAGTATTTAATCGACTCCTTGTATTCTTTATGTCTGGAAAGCCAAAACCCAATGTTCATATAAGGATAAGCCAAGGTTGAGTCTATTCGTATTACTTTTTTTAAATAAAAGAGTGTTTCGTTATCTCTTCCTACTTCTTCCAGTGCCATGGCTAAATTATTGATGGCTTGTACGCTTAAACTGTCTATCTTTATAGCTTCTTCACAATCGAGGATAGCCCCTTCAAAATCCCGTCTCTGATGTTTAGCACTTGCTCTGTTGATGAGAATTGTTTTTTTTAACGTATCTTTTTCCGAGGTATATTTTAACGCCTCTGTATAATCAAGAATTGATTTGTCTATTTCACCAATCAGATAATAAAAAATGCCTCGTTGCATGTATGCAAGAGGATATTTCGGATTTATTTTTATTGCTGTATTCATATCATGAAATCCCTCTTCCTGATTACCTGCGGCAAGGTGGTAATTACTACGATCAATATAATAATCCGGATTGGTGAGATCTAGTTCAATCGCCTTGCTGCAAAGAGCGATCGCCTCTTTGTATTTTTTTTCAATGCTTTTTTGTTTGGCTTGTTCCTGATAAGTGTTTGCATTTTGGCAGAAACTAAAAGTAGCATGAAATACTATACCAAAACAAATGAAGAGTTTATACATTGAATAGGAAATTTACTGAATGTACTAATATAATTTAAAAAACGATACGATTATGGCAAAAATTACTGTCCGATTATGGAATTATGAAGAAACTTTTAATATAGATAAATTCCGAAAATGGTTTTAGGTGTAGTTTCGATTACTTAATTTTTAACTCCACACAGGCTTTTTCGGCAGCGGCTTGTTCTGCACGCTTTTTACTGGTGCCTTTCCCAATACTTATTTCTTGATTGTCAATTAAAACGGCAGCAGTAAATTCTTTGTTATGCATATTACCATTTTCTTCTTTAATGATAAAGTCAAGCCGATGGCTGTTTTTTTGAGACCATTCTATTAAAAGACTTTTAAAGTTGGAAGTATTGGTTATCACTTCTTCAATGTCAAAATGATGAGCA
>DATHPH010000019.1:0-1927 GCA_035484095.1 Cytophagaceae bacterium
CTATTATAAAATTGACAACAACGGTTACCAATATAGCAACAATGTTAATTTTTAATTCCATGATATTTTTGTTAAAATTTTCTACTCGTAAGGATTTTCGATAGCTCCCGTTTTTGATGGTGTCTGCTCCATTATTATAGTATAAATATAGTTGAATTATTGTTCCAATATGTTCAACTATATATTTAGGTTTTTATTTAAAATTATACGTCAACGTACACAGACACAATCTGCTAAAAATAAATCAATCCGACAAATAATACATCCTTTAGTTTCCACGAACTTATCTTCTAAACAAGAAGTCTCATTTCAACACTCCAATCAACTAATTTAATTAAAAAAGCAGTCCTTATCTTTATTTACTTTCGCAATATTTTTTGAAATTGCCAAGTATCGCCTGCCAACCGTTTTTTTGCATTTCAATCGGATTTTCGGTTTCGGGATCAAATGTTACAATAATTTCCGTTTGGCTCCCCAGGTTATTCATTTTTACATTTGCAGTGCGCCCTCCAAACTCATACGAAAATTGTTGACCATCTACAATTTCACTATAAATGGCTTCAAAGTCAAAACCAAAACTACCGTCTTTGGCTTCCATTCTTGCTTTATATTTACCGCCTACTTTCAGATCGTTTTCAGCTGCAGGACAATGCCAAGAAGGATCGGCAAAATTCCATTTGGTGATATGCTCAGGATTTGTGTAATAATCCCACACTTTTTTTGCATCCGCCTTTATGGTGGCAGCTACCGTGATTTTATGGCTCATTGTTTTTAATTTTATTTAAAAATAATAGGAAGTTATTCGTTTCAGTTTTCATTGATTATCCATAAATTGAATGGAAATTTATCATAAATATGGATAAATAAAAAAGCTTCACCAAATTAATTACCCATACGAAAATGGATACTACTCTACTAAAAAAGATTGTTATTGATGCATGGAACACCCAAGTGGGCAGATGCACGAAATTAATAGAAGGTCTAACAGATGAACAACTGTCAGAAGAAATTGCCCCCAATCGAAACAGCGGTATTTATCTGGTAGGACACCTTACTGCTGTTCATGATGCCATGCTACCGCTTTTAGGTTTTGGAGAAAAATTGTTTCCTCGATTAGAAGAAATATTTATTAAAAACCCCGATAAATCATCGTTGGAAAAACCTGCAATAAAAAAATTACGAGAATATTGGCATGAGGTAAACAGCTTACTTACTTCAAAGCTCGAAAATCTTGGTGAGGAAGAATTATTTCAACGACATAATTCTGTTTCGGAAGAAGATTTTACAAAAGAACCTCATCGAAACAAATTGAATATTGTACTAAGCAGAACAAATCACTTATCCTACCATTTGGGACAGTTGGCCTTATTAAAAAAGTAAAGAAGAGAACAAAATTAAATAAACCATAATTTTCTAAAAAATTTAAAGACCTAAAATCATTTATTTATTTTATGAAAAAAATAGCCAAAGAGATATTTACATGGGAAAAAATGATCGATTTCTTGTTAGGAGAAATACTTGGAAGATTTGTCGGGTTTATTGTTGGTATGTGGTCTACCTCAATGTTTTCTAAGGTAGTATACGAAAAGAAAGGAATTAAAAATTTATTTGGGCTTGCCGGAAGAAAAAAAATCGTCGTAAACACTACTCCAGAATGGCTTCAATTTACAATTTCTATCATTGTAGGATTTATAATGTTAGAATTGGTAAGTTATTTTTTTAAGAATAAATATTACCTATCGATATGGCTGTTTATTCAAAAACACTCTTCCCCTATTTTTAATAAAAAATCAACTGACCTTTCTAAAGATGAGGTAAACAACTAGGTTTTAACTAAAAATAACAATCTTGTTAAAGTGATAGTGATGAAAACAATTTTTGATAAAACAACAAGAGATGAATTGATTACCAGAATCAATAGGTTAAG
>DATHPH010000020.1:0-2169 GCA_035484095.1 Cytophagaceae bacterium
GCAGGACCAAGAACTGTATTTTTTGTTGGTTTTGTAAAATCTCCCAAGGCTGTTGTAAGCCAAACATAATATACATCGCTTACAGCGGTGTCTGTAGTTCGGACAGGTAAAAGAAAACTTATGTCAAATGAATTGGTGGCGTTTGAAGGAACCGCAACAGTATAATTGGGAGAACCTCCCGGAAACACTAATCCGGTAGAGCTCCCACAAGAACTTACTAGTAATGGTGTTAAGGCTCTATTGTCAATTGATTTCATAACATACACATACGCAAGATTGCCAGTGCCAATATAACTTACGTTCAGACCTAAAATCGCCGATCCGGTAGTATCCCCTACTCGCAGCGTCGCATTGGCATATCCCGTGTTTCCTCCATTGGCAGTTGTCATCCAGCTTGTTACAACTGGAGGAGTAGTCGTAGTAGGGGTAGCGGTGGTAGATTTTTTGGAACAGGAAAACAGGAATATTGCTAGAAGCAGCGAAAAAAACAAATGGAAAATTTTCTTCATTAGAACGTAAGATTACAACATAAGGCAAAAGCCTGAAATATAACGAGACCAAATATAGTTATTATATATTTTCAAAGCATATAATTTATTTGTTGTATAGTTTCTGCAAATCATTTTAAAAATTGGAAAATTCAGCAAAGGTCAAAGAATGCTTGCTAGTAGATAGGGTAGAATTAAAAAACAGTTCTAAAAACAATTAACAAGGAAATAAAACATCTGGAATAATTCCGTGATGTTTTATTTCCTTTGTTGGAAACTTAAAAAGTATAACGCGCTCCTATACCACCAGTAGGATAGAACCAAAACCGGCTAGCGAAACTTGTATAAGGTACGATGTCTGCGTAAACTGCAATCGGAAGGTTTTTAAATTTATATTCTGCTCCCAAAACTCCATCGATGCCTACCGAAACATCGACACCTGTTTTTGTATAATAGCCATAAAAAATTTTTGGATCGTTATACCCTATGGTATAAGATCTGGCTCTTAATTGTGGACCGACTCCCCAATACCATCTCAGACCCTCCAAAGGAAGAGCATAATGGAAAAGATAATGGAATTGTATCCCTACGCCTGGTCCAAAACTGCCGTTACTATAAACTTCGTTATTAAATTTTGGCGAATAACTAAAAAATTGTGAAGGATTATATCCTCCTAAATAAGGCGAATATCCAAAATTCACTTCAAATCCCTGCGTGCCCATGTTTTTTTTGAAGGTAAATGCAGTAAGATCTCCTAGATGGATCCCAATACCCGAATTATAGGAGGCGGTAGCACTTCCTTTTTTGCTTGATTTGTCAGATTTTTTCTGTGCTTGTGATACACCTGGGAGTAATTGACTTATTAACAAAGTCATGACTACTATGCTTTTTCTCATACAGTTAGTTATGTTAAAATTTAATTTAAAAATAATTACCATCCCTTGAAATAGAGGGGGACTGCTTTCATAGTGCGAAGTAAGTGAATTTTTTAAAAAATGTGTTATAAAAAAGAATGAATATGAATTTCCAAAAACAAACTGGAATATTAAAAATTCAACTATTTGAAATAGAATATGCTGTGCCTAGTAAGATTTTCTATTTGAAACTTTAAATCAATAGTAGAAGTCATGAGATGTACTTCTTAAAAAATTCTGACGAAAGGTAGGTTTTCTTATACCGAATTTCTTATGCTTCGTAAGAAATTCTGGTGACGATACTTCTGCCAAGTGTAATTTCATCAGCATATTCCAACTCTCCGCCAAGTGGAATTCCTCTGGCGATGGTGGTGATTTTTACATCAAATTCTTTCATTTTTTTTGTAATATAAAAGGCTGTCGTATCCCCTTCCATGGTTGGACTCAGTGCAAAAATTAGTTCTTTGATTCTTCCTTCGGCTACTCGATTGATTAAAGAATCAATTTTTAAATCAGAAGGACCAACTCTCTCCATAGGAGAAATAATACCCCCCAATACATGGTATACCCCATAAAATTGATTGGTATTTTCAATGGCGATCACATCCCGTATATCTTCCACAATACACACCTGGGATTGTTCTCTCCGATGGCTTCCACATATATCACAAATTTCAGTATCTGAGATCGCATGACACGTTTTACAATACGTGATTTTTTGCCGTGCATTGGTAAGCGCTTCAGAGAGTTTTAAGGTAACCGTATTT
>DATHPH010000021.1:0-9516 GCA_035484095.1 Cytophagaceae bacterium
TTTTTTTTACTTCTTTGTCTTGTTCCTGCTCTTGTATTTGCGCAAGGACAAGACTCTTTAGCATTTTCAAATGTTCCGAATCCTGTTACCAAGACTAAAATTCGTTATAAATCAATCGTAATCTCGTTACCTTATCGAAAAATACGAGACGATGGACAAAGTCCTCTCTTATACAGAGGTCCCACCCTTCAAGTAGCGGCTTATAATGAACGATGGAGAAAAAAATCCATTACAAAATTTGAAATGGTGCTGGGCGTAGGCAGTATTCAGACAAATAAAAATACGGTCACCAGTGTTACTAATGCTCCTGTATTGACAATGGAAATCAACTACCATTATTTCCGACCTTTTATGAAAATTCTTAAAGGAAGAGGCGATTGGTATTTGGGTGGAATTTTAACAAATACCTTTGACGGAAGGTATTATGCTTTCATCCCAAATAATTCTTTTGGGTATGAATTTTCCAATGCGCTTAATCCTGCTACCAACTTTACCTATAATTTTAAAAACGGACATTTGGAACGAAAATATCAGGTCGGTTTTAAACTTAATTTTGCTCTTTTGGCGCAAGTAATCAGACCAAATTATATAGGGATGGAACCTTCCCAAACCTATATTGGAGACAAAATTCGTCCACTTGACATCCTTACACATGGCAATACCCTTGCTCTGCCCAATCATTTTTTTCGTATCAATACAGAAATTTACTTAGATCGTTTTAATGTAACCAATAACGATAAATTTAGAATATTTTACGGATGGGGAATTCATGTAACTAACCTTCCTCAATCCAATCCTTTATATTATGCTTATCAAACCATAGGGGTTGTAAGTATGCTCTATTCGGAAAAAACAAAAAAAATAAACCGTTTGAATAAACTTAAGTACGGGAAATGAAAAAATTAACAACCCTTTTTCTTTCAGGGCTTGCCTGTTTTGCGATTTCTTCGTGTGAGAAATTATTTATCGCACCGGATCCCAAAAACACTCCACAAGAATGTTTTGACGCTATGTGGACTACCATCGATCAAAAATATTCCTTTTTGGACTACAAACATATCAACTGGGATTCTGTAAAAGCCGTCTACCAACCCGATATCTCTAATGATATGGGGGATATCGCATTGTTCAAAGTACTCGATTCCATGCTCTATACTTTAAAAGACGGGCATGTTAACCTTACTTCACCGTTTAACGTATCGCGCAACTGGCAATGGTACCTTGGCTATCCACAAAATTTTAATTATTCTGTTATTGAACGATATTATCTTGGCACCAATTACTACATTACCGGACCGTTTATTAATCAATTATTCATATATAATAATAAGAGAATCGGATATATGTATTATAACAGTTTTTCTAACAATTTCTCAGACTACGATTTGGATTTTATGATCAACCGGTTTAATACCTGCGAAGGCTTAATTATAGATGTCCGCAATAACGGCGGAGGAATCGTAGACAATGTATTTAGTTTATTGGGGAGATTTGTGGCGGCAAAAACGATGGTCGGAAATTACTACGTTAAAAATGGTAAAGGGCACTCCGACTTTAGCTTGTCGTATGAAATGTACGGTGCCCCCACATTAGATTCCAAAGGAAATACAAATGTGCAATTTTTAGATAAACCCATCGTCATACTAACCAACCGTTCTTGCTATAGTGCCTGCAATATGTTTGTTGGTTTTATGTCAGTACTTCCCAATGTTACGATTATAGGCGATCAAACCGGCGGTGGTGGCGGACTTCCGACAGCCAATCAGCTACCCAATGGTTGGGTATACCGATTTTCTTCTACCTATACCACGTTGCCAAACGGGCTAAACCTTGAAGGCGGTGTGCCCGTCAACATTCATCAAAATATGGATTCCTTAAACATAGCAAAAGGAATAGACGATATATTAAACAGGGCTCTTCTTCAATTTTAAATTCTTTCTTAAAAGAGAAGAGAATACCTCTTTAAAATAATCATTTAGATTTTCTTACTTAAAAATTATAGTTGACATCATGGCTACATTGTTGGATTTTGTGGGGAATACACCACTGGTAGAGCTAAACAGGTTAGGAACAAAAAAAGGAATTAAACTATACGGAAAACTGGAAGGACATAATCCTGGTGGAAGTGTAAAAGACAGAGCTGCCTACGGCATGATCAAAGGGGCTCTTGAACGAGGTGAAATAAAACCAGGCATGAAATTAATTGAAGCAACCAGTGGTAATACAGGCATTGCTTTAGCGATGATTGCCCGTTTGTTCAATATTGAGATGGAATTGGTCATGCCTGAAAATTCAACCAGGGAACGAATATTGACAATGGAAGCTTTTGGCGCCAAAGTAATACTCACTTCTGCTTCGGGATCTATAGAAGAATCGATTGATTACGCACACGCGCAAGTTGCCAAAGGAGGTTATGTGATGTTAAACCAGTTTTCCAACCCGGACAATTATATGGCGCATTATCATAGCACCGGACCTGAAATCTGGAATGATACAAAAGGAGAAATCACACATTTTGTATCGTCTATGGGCACCACTGGAACGATCATGGGGACATCAAAATTTTTGAAAGAGAAAAATAGCAAAATTAAAATTATAGGTGTTCAACCCACTGAAGGCTCTAAGATTCCGGGGATCCGGAGGTGGCCGAAAGAATACCTGCCGAAAATATTTGACCCTTCGCGGGTAGATCAAATTATAGATATCTCAGAAAATGAATCCATTCAAATGGCAAATACCTTGGCATGTACAGAAGGGGTATTTGCAGGAATGAGCAGTGGAGGAGCAGTAGCTTCTGCTTTGAAATTAGCAGAATCATTAGAAAACGCAGTCATTGTTTGCATTATCTGCGACCGTGGAGACAGGTATCTTTCCAGCAATTTGTTTGGGCACTAAAATATGGCAAGAGTTGCAATTCAACTTTACTCTTATCCTTTCGAAAAATGCCAAGTTAGGAAATTCAAAACAAGTACCTTCAATTACATAATGGAACATGTTTTATTTCACCGTACATGTTCCATTGTGTTCATCCGTTCTGTTTATCTGCCCTGGAGGTCTATTTTTTATTGCAAATATTCTTCAATGATGATTTTTTTCTGTTTCATCATTACTTCAAAAGAATTTGGCTTACTCATTAATGTTCCCATATTCTGAGGTAACACTTGCCATCGAAGTCCAAATTTATCTATACACCAACCACATTGCACCTCTTTGCCTTCCTGGGTGAAATAATTCCAATACTTGTCAATTTCATTTTGGTCTTTACAATTGATTGCAAAAGCGAATGCATCGTTAAATGAGTGATGCAGATCTGCTGTACTCATAAAAGTATATTTTTGATCAAAAATATACACTTCACACATTTCTGTTTTACCACTAGGAGTTTCGCCAAGTGGTATGATAGATCCGTTTTTAAAGTCATCACCAAAAACATTTTTGTAATATTCATTTACTTTTGAAATATTACCTCCTTCTGTATGAAACCAAAGGCAGGGAACTATTTTATTCTGATTCATATCGTTTACTATTTTATACCAAAGTAACTAAATTATTATTAAGATCTGGTAATGTTTGAATTAACTAATTTGTTTCCTTCATTAGTTCCGAAATAAACTTACTTTCAATTCTCTTTGGGGTCGAATTATTTTACTTAAAGTTAAAAAAAAAATTGACTTACCATCTTTATTTTATTCTCCAAAAGAAGTATTCCAAAAGCTGTTAATTATGCTGTCACTTTACAATCCAGGTCCATAATGCCTAAAAATTCAATATCTCAATTTTAATCATTCTATTAAATGTACTTTTCTTATTTTTTATTCTATCATCTCCCGTTACCAAAAAATTATTTTCCTTGCTTTTGAGAGACCTGGGAAGTGATCCCCCACGTAAAAAAACAAGGTAAATACATCAAAATAAACGGTTTTAATAGTATAGCACTTTAAACATAAATCATACCTGACAGTCATTTTAAAAGGGTTTTAAAAAAATGTAGAATTATTTTTTGGATATATAAACTATTATTAATAGATTTCGAAAGTTTAGCTTATATACTAGGCAATATTTGATTCTGTTCTATAGTAAATATATCCAGTCTTTTTATTGTTTGTATAGATTCTTAGATGAAGAAGTTTATCTTCTTGTTAGTATATTTTAAATTATTACAAATTAACACAATGGCAAAAGGTACAGTAAAATTTTTCAATAACTCAAAAGGTTTTGGGTTTATCAAACCAGAAGATTCAGGAGAAGATATTTTCGTTCATTCTTCAGGTCTTATTGACCAAATTCGTGAAAACGATCAGGTTAAATATGAAGTAGAAAGAGGCAAAAAAGGCTTCAATGCAGTGAAAGTTGAAGTTGTAAGATAATATTTATATTTTTAAATATATTCTATTATAATACTTTACAAAAAAGCCACCTTAAAGGTGGCTTTTTTGTTGTGAACGATTTTGTAGTTATCGTTAAAATCTCTTTTTACCACCTCCATGATGGCTGCTTCCCGCTGTCTTCTTTCTATCAGAAGGGTCTTTCGCAGGACCTACAATCATTTTTTTTCCGTCCAGTTCACATCTGTTCAATTTCTCAATTGCCGTTTTTGCTTCTGCCTCGTATTTCATTTCTACAAAGGCAGTTCCTTTTGATCCTCCTGTATTAAAATCTTTCACCAACTTCACAGAAGCCACTTCCCCAAATGCTTCGAACAATTGTCTGACGTGATCTTCGTTTAACCTAAGACTAATGTTACCTATATAAATATTCATAGTGTTTTTATTTAATGATCCAAAATCTATTTAAGCACTCATGCAAAAAACAGTAGTAATCCGGTAGAACCTATACCGACGCAATAGGAGTCAATAAAGTGATTTACAAAAAATAGCTGATATTACCCGAAGTCCTTTGGAAACCCTATAAGAAAGTACTGTACTCTTTCTTAGCGATGGACAAAGGTAAAAAAAATATTGATGTTATCCTATTAAGTTGTAAATCCTCCGTTATAAAATAATGCAACAACCTATCTTATTGCAAGGAATAATCGAATTTCGATGAAGTTACAAATTGAACATGAATCCATTTCATACCCTTATGCAATGGATTTTGACAAATTAGCTTGTCCTATAATTTGACCTAATGTTTTATATTTTATCTTCCCTGATTCCAATCCCCTTGATCAGATAGGCGCTTCGTAAAATGAGTGGAGAAATTAATCTTCCAGAAATTATTTTATTTTTTTTTGAAAAAATTCCATTTATAAACATTCATCGGTATAAATGGTGTAATCGTATTAAATGAAAATTAAATTTTTGACTTTTTTTGTTAAAAAGTCAAAAATGGTGATTACATTTGCTTACTTTTAAATTAGTGGGAGAAAATTTAAAAAAATTATTAGCATTCTAAAAAGTGCTACAAAAAATGTCACCAAAAAATATTGAAGAAGAAATTTCCAAGATAGACAATGTCTTGAATGCTGCACAAAAAAGATTTGGCCAATTCGGATTATGTAAGACTACCATGACTGAAATAGCTTCCGATATAGGACTTTCAAAGGCTGCCTTGTATTATTATTATCCTGACAAGGAAAGTTTATTTGAAGCAGTTATCAGAAAAGAACAAAAAGAATTTGTCGAAGAGATAACAAAATTAATAAAATCGGCTTCAAAGGCACCTGTGCTATTAAGCATGTACTTAAAGAAAAGACAGGATTATTTCGAAAAGTTTATGAACCTGAGTAAACTTAAATACGATTCCATTATGAATAGCAAACCTTTATTTGGTAAGCTGTTTGAGGCATTTAATAAAAAGGAAAGAGAACTGGTACGAACCATTTTAGAGTTTGGCATCAGCAATAAAGAATTTAAAAAAATGAATACACAGGAGAATGCTGATTTTTTGATCAATCTTTTGCAAGGTCTACGGTTTATAGCCTTAAAAAAACAAGACGACTTAACAATGAACGATGAAGAACGAACTCAGCTTGATGAAAATTTAAAAAAAACAATGAATATGTTTATCAGAGACATTAGCATTTAAGTATCCAAAAAAAACATTTTACCAAACTCACTTAAAAATATATTCCATAAAATATAGAGAATTATATGAAGCATATTTACACTACTTTCATTTTACTATTGTTTCAACTCCCTTCAATAGCCCAAACATCAGAAACTCCCGCTGCCCGGTTTTCGCTTAAAGAAGCGATTGATTATGCGGTTGTAAACAACGTCAATGTAAAAAACAGTGATATTGACAGAAGAGTCGCGATTGCCAGAAAGGGAGAAATCGGAGCTGCGGGATTGCCGCAAATCAATGGGAATGCCAATTTCACCCATAATATTAATATCCAGGCTACCGTTCTTGAATACCAAAATGGATCTAAACTTGCACCTCCAAATCCTGCGTTGGGACAATATGCAGGAAACCCTGCGCCATTTATATTAGGACTGCATAACCAGTTTATACCTTCTATAACTGGTTCACAGGTAATTTTTGACAAAGCCTTCTTCAGTAATATTCAAGCGGCAAAAGTATACAAAGAGCTTTCCGAAAAAAACATCACTCGTTCTAAAATAGCGACCGCGCATGAAGTAACAAAAGCATATTATGGCGTTTTGGTCAATGAAACACAACTTGCCTATATCAATGTAAACCTTGCCAGGCTTGACTCTTCTTATTTGGAATCAAAAGCTAGATTACAGAATGGTTTATTAAGACCAATTGAAGTTGATCGTATTGAAGTCAGTTACAACAATCTAAAGGAAGAGAAGGCTCGTATCACCCGAATTGTAGAACTAAGTAAAGCAATCCTGAAATTTCAAATGAACTTACCACCCGATACGTCAATTATTTTAACCGATACCTTGCATGAAAATTTAGTGAGCAACGTATTACAATTACCAGAGAATGAAAAAATAAATTACAGCAGCAGAATTGAATATTCTATTATACAAACACAATCGCTTTTAAATAAAATGGATACCCGAACTGCCAGAGCCAGTCGTTATCCAAAATTGAATGCTGTAGCCGCCTATGGATTTAACCCGGCTGCCAATATAGCGACCAATATTTTCACCCAACGAGACCGTTGGTACAATTTCTCTTATGTAGGCTTGTCGCTTCAAGTCCCAATTTTCAATGGGTTTTCTTCTCATTACCGAGTACAACAGAAAAAGCTGGAGGAAGAACGAACGGCAAACAACAAGCAAATGCTGGAACGTAACATCAGTCTGCAGGTAGAGGAATCTATTATAAACTTAAACAATAGTATAGAATCACTGAAAACCCAGCGTCGTAACCTTAATCTGGCAGAAAAAAATGTAAAGGTGTCGAAAGCCGAATTTGAACAAGGAATTGCCATGAGTTTGGACGTAACCATTGCAGAAGCTTCTTTTAAAGAAGCGCAGACCAATTACTACAACGCATTATACAATACATTGCTTTCAAAAGCAGATTACGAAAGGGCAATAGGCACTTTATATAAATAAAAACAAACCAATACAATTAAATTATCAAGAGACAAACAACATAACATGATTTTATGAATACGAAAAAAAATCTATTAGGGCTTACTTTGTTTATAATCTTTGCAATATCTATAACTTCTTGCAAAGGACCCGATAATAAGCCAATGGGTGGTCCGATACCCGTTAATCTTTATGAAGTGAAACAAGAACAAGCCGTCTATGATGACCTATACCCAGGAAATATTGTGGCCTTGAACGAGGTAGAATTAAGAAGCGAGGTAAATGGTTTTATAACCGGTATCTTTTTTCAGGAAGGACAGCCTGTACGCAAGGGACAGAAGTTGTACGAAATTGAACATAGTAAATTTAACGCAGCGTATACGCAGGCAGAAGCCAACCTTCAAATTGCCAAAGCCAATTATGAAAAGGCGAAAAGCGATGCAGATCGTTATAACAAACTTGGTGAACAAGGAATGGCTACCAAACAACGGGTGGAATATTCAGAGACTGATTTACAAAATGCCAAAAATCAAGTTGCTTCTGCAGAAGCAGAAGTAGTGAGAGCAAGCACCGATTTAAGACATGCTATTATTATCGCTCCTTTTGATGGAACCATAGGTATTTCAATGGTTAAGATGGGTGCATTTATCACAGCGGGTCAGACACAATTAAATACTATTTCTTCCGACGATCCGATTGCTGTTGATTTTGTCATCAATGAAAAAGAGATTAGCCGCTTCATGGCATTGAAACAACAAAAAAGCAATACTACAGACTCGTTATTCACCATAACACTTCCGGATAAATCCATCTATCCTTTTCCCGGAAGCATCGAATTATTTGACCGTGCAGTAGATCCCCAAACCGGTACATTGAAAATCAGACTAAAATTCCCGAATACAAAACGTAGCATACGTGCAGGAATGAGTTGCAACGTACGTGTTTTAAACAGAAATCCTGATAAACTCACGTTGATTCCGTACAAATCAGTGACGGAACAAATGGGTGAATTCTTTGTATACGTGGTAGAAAAAGATACTGCCAAACAACACAAGGTGCTATTGGGCGCTCCTGTGAACGACAAAATTATCATACTGAACGGATTGAATCCAGGTGAACAAATCGTAGTGGACGGTGTTCAAAAATTGAAAAACGGATCGGCTGTTCAACTCGCTCCTCCGGTTGATCCAACTAAAAAATAATTAAATCACCCCAATAGAATATATATAGTATATGATTGCAGATGTATTTATAAAAAGACCGGTCACCGCGATTGTTGTTTCACTCGTGATTTTGCTGGTAGGTATATTGGCTATTATGAATTTACCAATTAGCCAATATCCTGATATTACACCTCCGGTGGTGCAGGTAACGGGTAATTTTGCCGGTGCAGATGCTCTTACCGTAGAGCAGACGGTTGCTACCCCAATAGAATCTCAGGTAAACGGTAGCCCGGGCATGATGTACCTTCAAAGCAACAGCACCAGTGATGGTGCAATGAGCATGAACGTAACCTTTGAAGTGGGAACCGATGTAAATATCGCAACACTCGATGTACAAAACAGAGTAAGTGTAGCTACTCCTCAGATTCCCGACGAAGTAAGGCGTACAGGATTGACTGTGCGTAAACGTAACCCGAGCATCCTTATGCTGGTGTCGTTGTATTCTCCCAAAGGAAGTCATGGCGTAAAATTTTTGGACAACTACGCCAACATATACATCAAGGATGCCTTGTTACGTGTAAAAGGAGTAGGTGATATAGTTTCCAGAGCAGACAATTTCAGCATGCGTATTTGGATCAAGCCGGATAAACTGGCCCAACTTGGCATTACTGCGTCTCAGGTAGTAAAAGCACTGCAAGATCAAAACGTACAAGTGGCAGCAGGTTCTGTAGGCTCTGCGCCTCAAATTTCAACACAAGCATTTGAGTATACCATTAAAGTAAACGGTCCACTGGAAAAAGAAGAAGATTTTAGAAATATTATCGTATATACCAAACCTGAGGATGGTTCATTAGTGTATTTGAAAGACGTAGCCCGTGTAGAACTGGGAAAATTCA
>DATHPH010000022.1:0-4060 GCA_035484095.1 Cytophagaceae bacterium
CAATACGGTAGCAGATTTAAATATTGATATGATTGGTCGTTTGGACGAAGCACATAAAGATGATTCTAATTATGTTTACATCATAGGATCCAATAGACTTTCGTCAGCGCTTCACACCATCAGTGAAGAAGCCAATAGAAAGTTTGTAAAACTTCAGCTTGATTATCGCTTCAATTCTTTCGACGATCCGAATCGTTTTTATTTTCGTTCCGATCATTATAATTTTGCTAAAAAAGGTATTCCGGTGATTTTCTATTTCAATGGAGTACACGAGGATTATCATAAACCTACCGATACGGTGGATAAAATAAATTTTGAAAAGTTGGCGAAAATTACCCGTCTGGTATTTTATACCGCATGGGAATTGGCGAACAGAGAAGAGCGAATAAAGGTAGATGTTCAGGAATAAAAAGTGAGATTTATTCTTCCGGTTTTTTTCTGTCTTTTTTTACCGCTTTCCTTTTGGTTTTACTTTCCAATCGCTTTGTTACAGATGTTTTGGAAGGTTTGGTAGCTTTTCTTGGTTTTATTATTTTAAAGCAGGAAATCAATAATTTGTAAAATTTCCCTATTGCTTTTTCTTTATTTTTTAATTGACTCCGGTCTTCCTGACATACCAGTCTTAGTTCACCTTTATTGCTGAGTTCCTTTGAAAGATGGTGTATGATTTTTTGTTTGGCCTCCTCGTCAAGCATTGTTGACTTTGCGGGAGTCCAATATAATTCTACTTTGGTACTGGATTTATTTACATGCTGCCCACCTTTTCCTCCCGACAAAGAAGCTTTGAATCTTACTTCTTCCATGATGCCTAGCGTTTTCCAAAAAGAGAGTTTGTGGTATTCTTTCATTATAATTCAAAATTATACAATTTCGGAGGGAATGAAAAACAGTATTTGAAATGTCTGTCAATTGTGGCTACTTATAAACCTTCGTACGTTAAAATCCTTAAATCTTGTATATTTGTGCGTAGAAAATTAGCAAGGAATGAATAATCAAGAAGTATTTTTAAAAAAGGCGGATACAAAAGTTTTTGATCTTACGCATCGAAATACTATTAATCATAATATAGGCAAATACAACGATGCGGTAAAGGCAGGAGAGTTCCAGTTTATCAATCATGAGTTAGCTCGTTCGCAAGCCAATTATATCAAAGGGAATACCATTGAACATCTTGACCGGTACCTGTTAGAATTTGAACAGAATTTTACTAAAAATGGAGGAAAGGTCATTTGGGCAAAAGATACTGCAGAAGCACAAACTGAATTGCTGAAAATATTTAGAGAAAAACGTTGTCGCACGGTTGTCAAAGCAAAGACAATGACCTCTGAGGAAATTCACCTTAATGAATTTTTGCAGGACCAGGGAGTAGAAGTAGTGGAAACGGATCTGGGAGAATACATCGTTCAGCTTGCCGGACAAAAACCCTACCACATCGTTACACCCGCCATGCACATGTCAAAAAAGGATGTTTCAGACCTATTTGTTGAAAAATTAAACATTCCATATACGGATGATGCGCAGGAGTTGACGCTTACGGCCAGAAGGTTGCTTAGAGAAAAATACCTGAGTGCAGAAATAGGCATTTCCGGAGGTAATTTTTTGATTGCAGACATTGGAGGAATTGCAATTACAGAAAATGAAGGAAATGCCCGATTATCCACTACGTTTCCTAAAACACATATTGCCATTGTAGGGATAGAAAAAATGATTCCAACGATGGAAGACCTCAATCTTTTTTGGCCGATGCTGGCCCATAGCGGAACCGGTCAGCAGGTTACGGTATACAATACAATTCTTTCCGGTCCTAAAAAAGCGGGTGAAGTGGATGGTCCGGAAGAAATGTACGTAGTACTGTTGGATAATGGTCGTACTAAACTTTTGGCAGATGCTGCGAAGAGACAGGCCTTGTATTGTATTCGATGTGGTGCTTGTTTGAATATTTGTCCAGTGTATAAAAATATCGGAGGACATACTTATCAAAGTACTTATAGTGGGCCCATTGGTTCTGTGATAACACCACATTATGAAGGCATGGAAAAATTTAAGCATTTAAGTTATGCCAGTTCTCTTTGTGGTGCTTGTACCAGTGTTTGTCCTGTGAGAATCGAAATTCACAACTTATTATTATTAAATCGGAAGCAAAGTGTTGATGAAGGATTGTCTTCTCCTTTGGAAACGGTTGGATTTAATTTATGGGAAAGAGTAATGAAAAGTAGGTTTTTGATGGATTTAACGGGTGGTTTTATTAAAAATAATTTGGTTGGATTACTATTTAAAGATTCTTGGGCAAAGAGAAGGAGTAACCCTTCCATAGCACCGAAATCATTTAATGAGTTATGGAAAAAGAGAAAGAAATAACAAGCGAAGTTTTTTTTGATTTTTTCAGGGGTTCTTTCTACTTAAAAGAATGCCCATTGAAACAAAGAAAATTTTCAATGGACATTTTGGGCTGGTACTTAATGCCGACAAATTGTAGATCGTAGTATACTTTTTCGTCTTTGCATTAAGTAATTTTTTTATATCATAATGGGTGTGAATTTCTTTTAATAGAATGGTTTTTGCAATACCCAGTGTGGGTATAATTAAACATGATTCGCCTATAACGGGGTATTTTAGAAGTGTATTTTCTCAAAAAAGAACTTAATATTCAGGGAAGGAATGAAATAAGACAAGAGCAAAATGAAATTAACTTTTGCTCTATTTCCTTAAAATCAGCCGATTGTTATTTTCTACCGGTGATTTTTCGCTTTTTGTAATTCCTATACCTCCAGGAGTTGCCGGGAAGAAGCAAATGATCTTTTCGGTGGAATACATAATAACCACCTATCTGAAGGGCAAGAGTCATTTGATGCGCACCTCCACCGGTAAAAACTTTTACATTGTTGTAGATAGCCCCGGTTTGTTCAATATTATTTAAGCCGTAATCCAACCTTAAGGAGGCAAAGACATCGAAATTTTTGTGGATAGCATATTCCAGCGAATAACCAATAACTGCATCAATTGTATATTTTTTAAAATAAACGTTTGGACTTGTAGGAGGAAGGTCGAAATAGACGTTGGGTTCATACACGGTCAAACCTCCTCTGTAGTGCAGAAGATAGGAGAATTGAGGTCCTGCAAAAAAAACGGCTTTTACAAACTTACTGACGTATCCGGATTTTCTCGCCAACAACGAAAATTTAAGGTAATCGAAGAGCTTATTGTTGTCGTCATGATAGTTTTTGTCGTTAATTTGGTAGGTGTAAATGAATTTCTGATTCTGAGAAGAGTATAATATTCCCAACTGAACTCCAAAGGGTTTTACGTGAGAATCATAGGTAAAAAGAGCACCGGCTCCACTTGTAAAGGTGGGCAAATTATGATTGTTTAAAATATCCTTTTTGAAAGGAATAATACTTGATGTAGAACTTAATTGAGGGAAATAAGTAGCTCCTATTTTTAATTGCGCTGCCGCAGAAAAAACGATTGCCAACAAAATAGTTGGTAATAATAAGGTAATTTTACGCATCCTGTTATTTCATTAAGGTCTCAAAAATACTAAAAATAGATTAAAGTGTGCTAAAATATCCGTTTAAGGTAAAACAATTTATTTGTCTATTTAGTGGAAAGATAGGTTTCAGCTTCTTTTAAGAGGGAAATATATTCTGTAATTTCTTTGCATTTTTGATAATTTTCCCTTGCCTTTTGTTTGTTTCCCGATTGTTTATAATAACGTCCCATGCCCGCATAAGCAAAGCTAAGGTAGTCAACATCAGGGTTTTTAGTTTCCTGAAAAGATTGGATTGCTTTAGTGAAAAACATGGAAGCATTTTCAGGTTCTTTAAAAAAACGCTCGTACAGCAATCCATAAAAAACATAAGAAATCGAAACGAAATATTTTTTGCCGGATTTGAATAATTGATTTGATATTCTTTCGGCCTCTTTGTAATCACCTCTTGCCAGCAATACTTCCGTGTGTCTTACAGCAAAATAAAGATTTTTTGGGTACTTATCATTCAGGGTTTTGGTGTATTCATAGGCCATGAGCGGCGTTCCTTCGTATTTAAGGTAAATGTTGCAA
>DATHPH010000023.1:0-3579 GCA_035484095.1 Cytophagaceae bacterium
TTGGAACCTGTGAAAGTTGTGATCGATCAGTTTACAAAAAACCTTTATAATTTTACGGTTGAATCCAATAGTTATTATGCCTTGGATAAATTTGTTACTACAGAAATTCAGGTCAATACTACGTATTCCTATTTGTTTTTGAGTGTACTTGCCGTAGCAATCATTTTTATTATTACAACCATTTCCTATTTAGATCTCTACTGGTTTATGGGGGGGATGCTTGGATTTTTATTGTTTCTTTTCAGTATGAAAATAGAAATGTTGGAATTGTTTGGCAGAGTAGATCGAGTACCTATGGTAAGTATATTTATGCTATACGGAGGTATAAGTTTTATATTTAACTCTTATTATAAATCGGTTTCGTATTTAGTTCGATTACTTGTTTTTATGGTTATAACGGGACTCGTTGGATTTGTGTGCTACCAATATTCTTCGGTAGCATCGCCTTTTCTTTATCTCGCAAATTTCGGAAGCTTATTCCCCTTATGGATTTCCGTCGTATTTATTTTTGTGATCGGGTATGATAATATCATGGGATTCCTCTATATAGTTTCGAGTAAGAAAACAATCGGGAGCAAAAATTCTTTGTTGAATTTTATATTTGCTTCTCTGTTATACTTGCTAAATGTCTTACTATTATTGTTGAAAAAACTGTATATTCTTGAATTGGATATTGTTTACATTAATCCATTTTTACTTTTATCAATTTCTACAATATTAGGTATCTGGATGTTTAAAAAACGTTCGGAAATGTTTTCATCCGTATTGCCTTTTGCTCCTGCCGGGGCGTATGTTTATTTAAGTCTTGCGCTTATTACATTTTCAGGTATTGCCTACGCTTTTATCAATGGGAATATTGGTATAATAGAAGCGTATGAGCGAATTATTGTATACGGACATTTGTTTCTGGGAGTCGTTTTCTTTGTGTATGTGTTGGTCAATTTTATATTTTTGTTCGATAAGAAAATATCCATTTACGAAATCGTTTATCAACCGCTTCGGATGACCTTCTTGGCTGTTCCGGCCATTGCGATTACGATATCTATTTTCTTTTTTCTTTATCAGAAAAAATTCCCTTATAATTTAGCCATGTCAGGTTACTATACTTATGCAGGAGACGTGATGTCTTATGAAGGACAATATCCGCTGGCCTTTCAGTATTACCAAAAAGCTGTTTCTTTCGATTATCCAAATCATAGAGCAAACTATGCTATTGCTTTCTTGGCTTCTTCACTAAATGATAAAGAAACGGCAAAAGGTTATTTTGAAAATGCCTTGTTTCGGGATCCTACCATACAATCCTATGTTGGTCTTAGCAATCTTTACATGGAAACAGGAGAGTTGTTTAAAGCAATGTTCAAGGTACAGGAAGGGTTACTGAAATTTCCTGAAAACGGAAGGTTGTATAATAATTTGGCAGTTTTATTTCTTAAATCGAATATGGAAGATTCTGCTATTCATTATTTTCTGAAGTCAAAACAACTCATGGAAGAAAAGCAACAAGCATCTTCCAATATTTTGTACCTGTTGGCTAAAAGAGGACTCTTCAACGAAGCAGATTCGATAATTGCAACGGATAATTATCCCGAATACATTTCATTTGTAAATAATAAATTGACTATTTCAAATCAACTTGGAAAAAAAGAAACCAGTTCTTATTCTATTCATATAAAAGATTCCATTCTGAATGCAAATACGTACGCTTTTTTGGTAAACAGAAATCTTAATTCGCTCAAAGATTCCGCTCAATCAGAATTAGATGAACTGAATAAATTTAGTACAGTTTCCTCTAACGATGCCTACAAAGACAACCTTGCTTGTCAGGTTTCTTTGCGGAACTATTATTCAGGAGATCGTTTGGCTGCAATACAGGAAATGCTCATTTTAAATAGCAACACTGTTTCTTCTGCAGATTATTCAGCAATACTGGGAGATTGGATGTTGGAACAGGATCAATATACAATGGCTGCTGATTTTTTCAAAAGTGCATCGAAATCCGGGAATCAAAATAATCAGGTGAACTTCGCTATCGCATCTTCATTGGCCGATCAACAAGAGGAGGCTCTTTTAGTGTTTTATCAACTCACCAATGCGGAAGATTCAACTGTTCGATCGATAGCACTGAAGTGGATTAAAATACTTTCAGTAAAAAACATTCAGGAAGCTTTGTCGCTGGATGAAATGGATAGATTACATTATTTTTTAGTATTGATTCAAAAAAAGAATTTGAATGCGTTGAATACTTTATATAATTCATTTACCAATGAGCAAGTGAAGATCTATGCTAGTATAGCATTGTGCCGTTATTATTGGGAAGAGAATAATAACGGGAAAGCAAAAGAAGTATTTGCACTCGTTAAAAATGGTGAGAAGTTAAATGGTTATGTTGAGAAAGAACGCAACTATATGGCACTCCTTCTAAGCACTACTGAAAAGGACCTGAACTATTTAAAAGAAAAGTCGAAGATTATTCCTTTGAATTCAGATAGAGAATTACTTCGCGATTATTTTATGGCTGTTTCTTATGAACTGGAGGGAAATAACAAGGAGGCTATTTCCTATTATCTAAAAACACTCAAGGGAGCACCATTTGTAGAGTTTGCGGTGGCAAGATCGGTCTCTTATTTAAGTAAGCATGGAAAACAGACCGAAGCTTATAATTATTTGGTAGATATTCTACAAATTAACTCTTCTTCTTCAATGCAAAAAGCATATCTTGAGTTGTGCATAGAAATGACTCTTATAAGTTATGCTGAATCTACCTTACATGATTTGAAACCAAATCTGACAAAAGCAGAATATTTAGAATACCAAGAAAGATTATTAAAAATTCAAAATTAATAATATAATTTATGTAAGTTTTATTTAAGTATTTTATCATTTTTCTTATACCTTTTTTATTTTCATTCGTATAAGCGGGTAATAACAAGTTGTTTTTTTTATGCAAAAAGGAATTACAGGAACATTTTTAATGCTCGTTTTGATAAGCTTTCGTAGTTTTGCTCAGGATATTCAATTTTCACAATTTTATAATGTTCCAACATATTTAAGTCCCGCTTTTGCCGGTAGCGCGCATACGACAAGGTTTACATCCAACAATCGTCTACAATGGCCGAGCTTAGGAAACGGAAACGGAAGTTCATCGTTAAGTAGATATACTACTTCTTTGTTCGCTGTCGATAGTTACTTTAGTAAGTACCGAAGTGGAGTAGGATTACAATTTTTTAGAGATTGGCAGGCTGGGTCTACACTTAGTACCACTCAGGTAGGATTGCAGTATGCGTATGAGTTGCCTATATCACCGAAATTTACTTTTAGACCTGGTTTAGAAATAGATTATGTGGATAGAAGTGTTAATTATTCTCAGTTAAGATTCCCAGAAGATTTTAATAATCAAACAGGGTGGAACGGTACGGTAGAACCAGGTGGTCCGAGAAAACAATTTGCAGACCTTTCTTCCGGGGTATTATTCTATTCAGATAAAATGTGGGGCGGGTTTACCGTGAAACATTTAAATACACCGAATCAGTCTTTTCAGGGACAAGGAACTGTGAGCAAGCTTCCAATGTTGTTTGACGT
>DATHPH010000024.1:0-17026 GCA_035484095.1 Cytophagaceae bacterium
AAATTGCTGAAGGGAATACGCTTCAAAAAATAAAGAAAAAAGATATTGAAGGAAATAAGTTAAGGGTTCTTGCCGTAACAGTGGATAAGGATGACAAAGAGAATATTCATTTAGTCCCACAGAAAGCAGCAGCCGGTTATATGAACGGTTTTTCAGATCCGGAATATGTTTCAGAACTTCCCAAATTTTATCTTCCGATATTTACCAATGGTACCTTTCGGGCATTTGAGATTAAGGGAGATTCCATGTTGCCTTTGCCTTCTGGTAGCATTATTATAGGTCAGTACGTAGAAAATTGGAAAAATATAAAAGATGATAAAACGTATGTAGTGGTAACCAATTCAGAGGGTATCGTATACAAACGGGTATACAGTCATATAAAAGAAAATGAAACACTTCGATTGGTTTCCGATAATAAAATATACGATCCTTACGAAGTTGATATTAATGATATTAATGAAATATGGGAGGCCAAAGCTTATATAAGTACTGATTTCCCAAAAGCGGATATATCGCTTGAGAAGTTATCCTCTATTGTTGTAAATCTTCAGCAAGAAGTTCAGAATATAAAGACAAAGTAAGATTAGTTGTTTTTAAGTAGCTTTGTTGAGGGAAATGAAACTCAATGATTTAAAGGATTATCCTTCTATTTCATGAAATTTCCTTGTATTCTTAATTGATTTAAATCTTATCCATTTTTTAAAAGGACACGAGATTCTCAAAGGTTATAGGTATCACATCAATTAGCTGTCTGCATTTCCAAATTTATCAATTCCATCATGGAAATGTCAATCTCTTAAACTATATTTATAGATAACATTTACAAAAGAGCGATGAAAGAATTTATAATATCCTTAGCGTTTATAGTTTCCTTAGTAAGTTTTGCGACAGCGCAAGATATTATCGTCAAGCGGAACGGAGAAGAAATAAAGGCGAAAGTGAAATCGGTTTTTGATAGGGAAATTGAATACCTGAGGTTTGACAATATTGATGGTCCGATGTATAAAATCTCCAAATCGGATGTTTTGCTGATTATGTATTCAAATGGTTCGAAAGATATTTTCACGGATGAGGCGGGCTCGAATAATACTAATAATAGAAATAATCAGGAATCTATCATAAATCGACCTGCTCAGCGATATTACAACGTTGATTTTTTTAATCCAAATGTACCTATCGTTTTTTTGGGTGTAGATTTTAGTCGTTGTAAGTTAACAGGAAATAATTTTTACGAACCAAAACGATTGTTTGCAGATATAAATACATTATTTATAACCGAAAAGAAAAAGTACGATGTCGCCACTGCGATTCACCGATCGATTTTACCAGAACAATTTTCAATCGTAAATCAGCGGAATGAATCAGTGATGGAGAATATGTTGTCGCAAAATTCAGGTCCGGCAATTACTTTTAGTGACCTGCAAAGCATAATAGATAGTTATGATATGGAATCTGCAAACATCCGGGATGGGTTGGCATTTGTAATTATTTGCGATCATCTAAATGAAATAAGAGTGGATGCCGCCTATTACTACGTTGCCTTTGATGTAGCAAGTAAAAAAATTATTTTATCGGACCGCATTATTGGTAGAGCAGGAGGGAGTGGACAACGAAATTATTGGGCAAGAAGTTTGTATGAAACGATATCTCTGGTACATAGCAGAGATTACAGTAAATGGAAAACTTTTTCCAAACGATAAAGATTGTTGGGATTGCCGGATTCTTTGTAAGTTTTCAATCTGATAGTCTTTAGAGGATCAATCATGGAACGACCATCGTATTCCAAATTCAAAAGAGCTGGGCATGCCTGTATAATAGGGAGTAATGAAATATCCGGGGCTTGGCAAATTCATGTTTGCATGTGCATATTTTAGAAAAATAAAAGCTCGTTTTATTTGAGTATTAAGAAATACATCTGCCAGAAGATAAGGATCAATATAGTTAAGACTGTTGTTGCGGTTACTGAGATAAAATTGTTGCGTAACAGGGGAATAAGAATTTCCATAATACCCTGAATTGAAGGATAGATCAACGCCCAGCTGAATGAATAAGGCTTTTCGAAAAAGAGGGCCATACACGTATATTTTCCCTTGATTAAAAAGTTCCGGTACCCTCCATACGTCTGCTCCGGTTGTTTTGGTGTAACGTAGATAATTTTCAAGATAGAGTACGCCAAAATTGATGCGGGAAGAAAATCCTACACTCATCATTTGAATAGCTTTGGTACTTTGCGCAGGCATTGCGGTGCTGTCAAAATAAATGAGCCGTTGAATGTTTGTAAAATTGGCAAAAGGAGAAAAGTGGAACTTTCCTATTTTGAATTTGCCATTTACATTAAAAGCGTCGGTATAGGTATTGGTAAATTTATTTCTATTGTTCCATATATAACTGTTGCTTACATTTTGCAATTGAAAGAGTGTAGGGGAGTAGGACATTTTGGTGTATACAATGTTCAGGTATTTGGAAGAGTAATCGGCTTTTAACAAATAATCCCGACCAATGTAATATTCGGCATTAACAGTAAGCGCTGAAGTATCGGAAAATCGATATTGAGCTCTTCCACCAATAAAATTCTCATTGAATATCCTCACAACGGAATTGTAATTACTGGTTGAGTCCTTACTGACTGGATTAGAGTTGGCAAAAGCATAGTTCGTTTGAGAATACCTGAAATCCTTTCTTCGGTAATAACCCATATAAGTAAGTTTTCCTGTAGATCCTTTCAGTCCTACTTTATTTTCATATAATTCATAATGCGTTCTATCGTGTGTGTTTAAAGTATCGAAATAAAGATGCGCATGAATTGTATTTCGATAATAGTAGGAATTGTTTTCTGTTGGATAAGTAGCATTGTATAAGTAGTTGTCGTCGTATCCTTCTATTTCTGTATGATAATCAAATTGGTGAAATACATGAAGGGTACTCCAGGAACGAACGGCGTATTCGTTGTAAAATCTAAAATTACTTTGTTTGTTATAAGATCTTAGGTGCGCTGGAGTAGAAATACTGAAAGGTTGGGAATATAACTGAACTTGCTCTAATTTATAATAAAACATATCACTTTTTCCATTTGCATCTGGTAAAATACCTCCGTTTTCGTATTGGGTATGATCAAGATGTGTAAAACTAAAAAGAAAAGTGTATCGCTTATCTTTACTGAAGTAAGAAGTCTGTGCCATAAATGAATAATGGGACATTTGTTTTACACCTTTCTGAGATACGGCGAGCTGTTGAAGCGAGGTCATTCTTTTTAGAGAAAAACCAATATTCCAGTTCGGTCTCACATTTTGAGAGTGCTCTACTTCCATAGATTGTTGCCCCCTGCTTCCTTGGATATAGAATAATTTTGTATAAGGTGATTTTGTGTCGTAAAATTTTATCTTATCCGGATCATAACCATATTCTGTTAATGCGTTAAAACCTAGTTTTTTTCCGATAGTGGTAGGTGGTTCATAGTAAACTCTGTTGAGAGGTGTTCCGAAATTACCAAGATCCTGGTATAGGATTCCATTTTTAAAATAATAATTATAATTGTGTAGGTTAAGTAAAGAAGTATCTATGGTTGATTTTTGTGGTCCGTTTCGAAGAATTTCTTCCTTATTTTTTTTTTCAGAAGAAGCATGAAATACATGCTCGTGTGTAAAATGTTGCGTAGTTTTAGCTCCGTAAATTTGTTTTGTACTATCGTCCAGTACTTGACAATAGCCTGAAAAGGAAAATAATATTAAAATATACCGGATATATAAAAACATTCGCACATGCGAAATTAGCAATAAGTTTAATAATTGTAAGTACAATTTATTTGCAGTTAATAGGGTTTTTGTATATTTAGTTTAAATATTTTCAGTTATTTATTGTTCAAATACGTTTTATAAACAAAAACAATACCCAAAATACGATTTCTCCCATTACAATAATAATTAGGAATACAAAGAACAAACAACATATTAATTTTTTATTGCATTGAATACGATTAAAGAAATATACGGGATATGTCATTTAAGTGTCGTTCCAATTCGTATGGAACCCTCGGACAGGGCGGAGATTGGTTCCCAACTTTTATTTGGTGATATATTTACCGCAACTCAAAAAACAGAAGACAGCAAATGGATTTACATTGAAACGAAGTTTGATGAGTACTTGGGATGGATTGACTCAAAACAATTTAAAGAAGTCAGCAAAGAATATTTTGACACCTTTAACAATACTCCTTCCCCTGTATCCAATGGATTGATGGGACTTATAAAAGGAGAAAAAAGATTTTTTCCGGTGGT
The DNA here is from genome assembly GCA_035484095.1 of Cytophagaceae bacterium. Taxonomy (GTDB): domain Bacteria; phylum Bacteroidota; class Bacteroidia; order Cytophagales; family Cytophagaceae; genus JANYCO01. The sequence continues at coordinate 4,275 of DATHPH010000024.1, forward strand.
AATGGGAAGTACATTACCATTATTGAAAAATAACATTGTTCGATTGGACAATGAGTATTTTGAATTCGAGGGAGAATTTATTTATCCTAAAAAAACTAATATCGGAGCAATTGAACACACAGCACGTTTTTATCTTCACTCTCCTTATTTGTGGGGAGGAAAATGTCATTTTGGAATTGATTGTTCCGGGTTTGTTCAGCAAGTATATAAAATGAACGGATATGAGCTTCCTCGCGATAGTTTTAAACAAGCGGAAGTAGGTCAGAATGTACCCTTTGAAGATATGTTACCAGGCGATTTGGCTTATTTTCATAATGTAAATGGACGTGTGATCCATGTTGGCATTATTCTTCCTGGAAAACAAATTATACATGCTTCCGGCGAAGTCAGAATTGATATTATTGATGAAAATGGAATATTTAATGTGGATCGGAAAATATACACCCACAAGCTCTCTGTTATAAGACGTATATTGGTTGACTAATATTATCTTTAATGTATCAGTAATACTAAACTGAAAGTTCGTTGAAGTAGAATTTTTAACCCATTTTAAAATGATTGAAACCCTCCAAAAAGATCTTCCTTTGTGGCAATTTGAAAATATGTCTTTGCAAAAAGGAATAATACATTTTGTTTCGGGACGAAAAGGTGGTTTTAGTAAAGAAGAATTAGGTGAGTTAAATTTAAGTTTTAAAGTCGGAGATGATCCCGTCTGGGTGCTTAAAAACAGGAATAAATTAGCAGAGGCTTTTAACATTTCATCAGAAAATTTAATTTTCCCTGTTCAGACCCATAGCAATCATGTAACAATTATTGAGAAGGAAGTTGATAGCAATGCGTTGGAAAATACCGATGCCTTAATTACTTCGCAAAGGGGAATTTTAATTTCAGTAATGTCTGCGGATTGCGTTCCTGTGTTACTTTATGATCCGGTTAAAAAGGTCGTGGCGGCCATCCATGCCGGTTGGCGTGGCACAATGGCTGAGATTGTAAAAATATCGGTCGAAAAAATGCAAACGGAATTTGGATCTGTTCCGAAAGATATAATTGCTTCTATTGGGCCATCTATTAGTGAAGAAGTATACGAAGTAGGAGAAGAAGTAATAGATGCCGTGCTAAAAGTATATGGCAGTAAAGCCGGTATTATAAGTAGGGAGCAAAATGGAAAAGGTCATTGCAATTTGTGGGAAGCCAATAGAATTCAGTTGATCCAATCGGGAGTACTCCTGAAAAATATTGAGATTGCAGGCGTTTGTACGTATAGAAATGCGGATGTATTTTTTTCAGCGAGAAAGTCGGGTAACAAAGCAGGTAGGTTTGCGGCAGGTATTATGTTACTGTAACAGCATGTTTTGCGCTGAATGGTTTCATCTATCGACCTACCAAAATGAATGGAGCCCAGAAATAAGGTCTACTGTATTGACATTCCTGAATCATTTTTAATTTTGCTGTTTGTAAAGATTTCCCATAATAAGCAGCGGTAGGATTTTTTAACATTTCTTCGTAAAAATCAATCATCAACAATGAAGTTGATTTATCAGAGACGCTCCAAAGGGATACGATGAGATTTTTCGCACCCGCAAATAACAAGGCTCTGGTAAGTCCGATAATTCCTTCTCCCCGTTGTACTTTCCCCAAACCTGTCTGGCAGGCAGATAGGGTTACTAAATCGGCATTCATTTTTAAATTATATATTTCACCGGAATATAAATTTCCATCTTCTTTTTTTGTAGTATCCGGGGAAAGATATATTTCTGATAATTCAGGATTATTTTCATTGACAATCCCATGTGTGGCAAAATGCAAAAATTTGTAACGTTCCAACTCACCTGATTTTATCATACTTTCCTGTACGTCTTTCCCTTTGTATGATTTACACGTTATCCCTTTTTCAGAAAACATTTTTTTTATGGAATTTACTTCATCATTGGTGGAAGGTAAGTCGTTCAGGTAGTGTCCTTCAAACCCTGAAAAGGAAATAGGAGCACACAAAAACAAAGATTCATTGGTACTTGAAATTTTTAACATTGTTTGTTCAAACAGATTAGCGGAATAACTGTACACGACAGCACATTTTTTTATTAAATAGGGATACTGGGAAGGTGTTGTCTTCGTTGGATTTATTTTATGTGTCTGGAGCGATTCAAAAGGAATGGTACCTAGTTTTCCATCGGGTATGATAATCATCTTTTCTAGAGAAGGGTGAATTGAAAATGGAAATAATTGCTTATACAATTGTTGAGCTGTTTCCAGATAAATTTGTTCAGCATCCAGGCGAATAGAATTTCTGTAACCAATCAATAATTTCGTTAATTGATTATTTTCTGGTACATCGTATACGTTAAGTTTTTTATTAGAGATATAAAAAATATAAACTCGTTTACTTTCTTCCGCTATAAAATAACTTATCAAAACAGATGCATCGTCCAATAGTTTCTGTATTGATTTTACCGAGGTTGTTTTAATATTATACTTTAGATTGTAATATTCAGGAAACTGTCTTTCCATTTTGGAGATAAAATTTTCATATTCCCTGTTCAATGAAAAAAGTTTATCACGATTAAATTGTTCCTTCATGGGATCCGATTTTTCCGCCAGTTTTTGTTCGTAGAAAGAGATTTCACTTTTAATGTTTTTTTCATTTTCTAACAAAGAATCAGGTATACTGGCAAAGTGTTTGGCGTCAGATTCAGATATTGCTTCCAATAAAATAGCGGCTTTACTTTTCTCGGAAAAATAAAATGCCTGTTCCTCGTAGGTCTTTTTATGGATACCTCCATTCTTCAAACTTATACAGACCCGAATGGCATCTTCATAAACACTGGCAGCGATTTTACCCAACTCAATCTTATCATTTTTATTAGTCTGCACTTTTCTGATTTTTTCTATCAAGGTATCACAGGAATAAAACGTAGTTAAAGACAACTGAAGGTCTTTCATTTTTAATGTTTTAGAATGGTATTGAGTTTCTAAGGTGTGCGCTTTGGATTGAAGTGAATATAAAAGTGTAACAGCATTATAGTAATGATTCATTGAAGGGTTTTTTTCTACATTCTTATTATCAAAATTAGATACGTTCGCACAAATCGCTTCCTGGTAACTTTTTAAAGCTTCCTTAAAATTGTTTTGTGAAGAATAAATACTCCCGATTTGATTATAGATTACCGCTATCTCAGGATGCTTTGCACCGTAGTTTTCTTTATATATTTCCAACGCTTTTAATTGAAAATCCATTGCTTTGCTTAATTCACCTTTGTCATAATAGAGTTGCGCTACATTGGTATAGACAAAAGCAACAGTTGGATTTCGATTCTTGTCGTTTTGTTCCCATACAGAAAGTGCCTTTTGGAAATTCCCAAGTGCTTCGTCGTATTTCTTTTGTTTTCGTTGTATGATGGCAATGTTGTTATACGTACGTATTACTTTTGGATGGGAGCTTCCGTATACTTTTTCGTATACTTCCAATGCTTTTATATAATATCCCAACGCTTTGTCAGGGTCATTGGCAGTGTAAACCAATCCAATATTATTATAGGCATCGGCAACTTCCGGATGTCCTTCTCCATAAACGTTTTTGCGGAGTTGAAGCGATTTTTGCAAATGCTCCAAGGCCAATTCATTGTTCATCGCATTCCAATTGGCAATGCCAAGATTTTCATAACAAGAAGCAAATTCTATTTTGTTTGCATTGCTTAACGAATTAAAAATGTCCAACGATTTTTTGAAATTTTCCAGCGCAAGATCGTTCCTCCCTTTGTTTAAATAGGCAAATCCTAATTGATTTAACAGGACGGCTTCAAACTCTGTATGGGTTAATTTTTTTTCATGAATTTGTACCAATGAATTTGTACTTAGATTTAAGGCTTCATCGTATAAACTTTGATTAGAAAAATTTTCCGCAATTCTTGACTGGCAAATGAAATAAGGTTTCCACAAGGCATATTTTTTATAAATCTCAGCAGCTTTATGAAAGCGCAGGAACGATTCTTCATATTTAGCATTTCCACAAAGAGAGTCTGCCTGATAGAATAGTTTACGTGCCTCTAGAGTATCTTTTTTTATTTGAGAAAAAGTATTGGGTAATGCCCCAAAAAACAGGAAAATGGACGCAATTAGAGAAAAGCTGATTTTATTCATAGATAAAATAAGATTATAGAAATATACTTTTGATCGTAGACTAACTCTTGTAAATAAAGATACTATAATTATTTAAGTTAAAGTAGTCAACGAATTTTAGTTGAAAATTAATTGTATTTTCATTGGTAGGATTGCTAAATCAGTAAATTAAAAGCATTTCTGTTTTTTTTAACAGGATGGATATAACAAAAGAGAACTACTGTTTAGTTTATGATAAGTCAAAACTGAAAAATAAAAGTGATGATTTTTTAGCCAAAAATATTTTTCAATTTAAACAGAGTAAGAATTGATTTTGATTTTTTCTATTTTAGCAGGGATAAGATCTTCGAATGCTGTGATAACGTCCAACATGTCTTCGTCGGCTTCTTCGTAATACCAGTAAATGGTAAGTGCTTTGCCGGAATGAAAAATTGGATTCAGGGATTCTAAAAGATCAAAGAGACATTTTGCACTGCTCGAATTGAAATATTTCAGGCGGATTGAAAATTCGGTGTTTTCTGCAGGATTAGCAATGTATTCTGCTACCCAATTTTTAAGTTGCTGATACAATGGCTTTGGGTCTTCGTCACAAGAAACTCCACTAATAGTTAAAACACCATCCGGTGAGAAGATTACCCCAACAGATTTAGGGTTTATTGGTTTTATTTCTAATTGTTTCATAATATATTTATGAGTTAAGTATACGCATTTTTTTGTTTTTGGGTTCGCTAAAAAATAGAATTTTCATGCTCTTTTCACTAAAGTAAATGTCCATACAGCCTTTATTTATCAAAAGACTGTCGCTTTTATGCTATGACATTTCTGAAATAAGATTTAACATTAATGCTTTTTTTTGATAATCCCTGTAAATATAAGTTCATTCTGAAAGTGAATAGTAAAGAAATATGCTTTATATTTAACTGCAATTCTTTTTTTATATCAGACCCCTTACCAAGATGAAAAAAATAAGCTTCCAATTTATTCTAGTGATTTTCATATTGCTTTATGTATCTGTTCAGGCAAAATTGTTGGCGCAAAAGACGTCCAGGGAGATATTAAAAGTAGGCACTCCTGCTTCCGCGGTTATTAAAAAATTATGGCAAACACCGTTGACGGTAAACAATCAACCGGTCGTTGGTCTTGAACTTCAAGTGATTCCTGTTTCTGGAAGTCCCTTTGTTGTTCAAATTCATCAGGAAATATCCTTACTGCAAGTATCGTATTACCAACCTGGCTCGATAGTTCAAATACGGTACGATTCTACCGCCTTGCCAATTAATCCAGAGAAACCGACTAAAAAAGTTGTGATTGAATCGTTGGGTGGGAGTATACAATCCAGCAATCCTTCGGCTCACGATAATCAGATCGCAGTAGCCGAATATACTGCTGAACTATTAAAAGTAGATTCTTTGAATAGCCTGATAAGGGCAAATGGAATTTCTTCCAAAGCGGTTATCCTGACTTATAATTCTTATAAAAATCTAAACATTAAGGTAAATGGAAATAATCCTGCAATTACGATTGAAATAGAAGTGATACCGGACAACAAACCTTCTTTCAGGGCAACGGCAAGCGGAGTTATTATGGAGTCTTCCATTCCAAAGTACCAACCCGGTAAAATCGTTTATATAAAGTATGATCCGAATGATTTGTCAAAAGTATCGATGGATCATTCAGAGTAGTAATTTTATGCTACCTGTATTCAAAATTAAATGTTAGAAAAAATCATACCTATTTTTTCAGGTTCTGAGGATACAACTAAAATTTGAGTGAATCAAATTTTAGTTGTAATTGTCTTGTTTTGGCTAATTGTTTTGTGCTGAATTTTAGTTCATTCCTTTTGAAATTTTAACTGAAGAATTTTTCTTTCTTCCGGAATTTAAAGAACCTGTTTTTCTAAATAAAGTGAAAGCACAAAGTAAAATAGAATAGATGAAAATTTATTACTTTTGTTAACGAAAAGTTAATAAAGCAGAAAATGTTAAATACCGAAATTCAACTAAATGAAATTAATAAACTTATACCCAATACGATTTGTGAACAATTGGGAATTGAATTTATTGAAATAGGAAAGGATTTTATTTCAGGGAAAATGCCTGTGGATAAAAGAACGCATCAACCAATGGGGCTGCTGCACGGAGGCGCATCGGTTGTACTGGCAGAAACGTTGGGAAGTGTAGGTTCTTATTTATGTGTTGATTCCTCTAAGTACTATTGTGTAGGGCTTGAAATAAATGCCAATCACGTAAAGGGTATGAAAGACGGTTATGTTTTTGGGAAAGCAACCTTGCTTCATGCAGGTAAAAAAACACATATTTGGGATATTCGTATTACCAACGATAAGAGTGAATTGGTATGTGTCAGTAGATTAACAGTGGCGGTGATCGATAAGAAATAATTTGGAAAGAATGAGAAATTCCGTAAAGTACAGCAACGTAGAGTGGGTAAATTATAATAAGGAAGAAATTGCGTTTGCATTTATTTCATCCGCATCTGAAATGAACATCTCCTATGCATGGTGGAAATTACCAAACAGTCCTGATTTTTTTGTATTAGTAGATTTTGCAGTATCCATACAAAAGAAAAAAGCACAACTTGAAAAATCCGTGCAAGGGTTCGTAATTCAGCCTTTTATTCAACTTGATGACAATGATACTTTTTTTTTAAATACAGATATTCTTTATTCAACCAAAGAACATGAAATATCTGTCAGGGCAGATCTTGAAGATATTATCTTGAAGGAAAAATTCCTGGAAAATGTCTCTGAAAAATTAAGAAAAGGAACAATGGAAGTTTCTTTTCCTTTCAATGCGGAAAAGGAACATTCGGGTAAAACAGCCATTCAGTATAAAGAAATGGTGAATAAAGCGAAAGAGGAAATTCGTGAAAATAAGTTTAAAAAAATTGTACTCGCAAGAAGTAAAGATATCGACGTACAAACCAACGGAACGATTTTTTCAGTAGTTCATAAAATCAGTGTACAATATCCGAATGCTTTTGTATCCCTCTTTTATACAAGAGAAACGGGAGCATGGCTTACCGCTACACCTGAAATACTGGCAAGTATTGACGAAAATGGAATTTTCCGGACCATTGCATTGGCTGGTACACAGGTATGCAAAGAAGACTCTATTCAGAATGCGGTATGGACACAAAAGGAAATTGAAGAGCAAGCGTTGGTATGCCGGTATATTATTAATTGTTTTAAAAAAATACGTCTGCGTGAATATGAAGAAAACGGACCACGTACGGTTCAATCTGGTAATTTACTTCATTTGAGAACGGATTTTACGGTAAATACAGTAGAATTGAATTTTCCTGAATTGGGAACTGTCATGCTCGAGCTCTTACATCCGACTTCCGCTGTGTGTGGAATGCCCAAAGAAGTGACGTTGGCATTTATTAAGGAACATGAAAATTTGGAACGTAAGTTATTTTCAGGTTATTTAGGACCGGTAAATATTAATTCCGAGTCACACATCTTTGTAAATCTTCGTTGCGCAAATATATTTTCAACTAAAGTTGTTTTATATGCGGGAGCAGGAATTACACAAGACTCTGATCCGGAAAAAGAATACAAAGAAACAGAAGTAAAAATGGAGGCAGTTGGACGTTTTTTTACAGTATAAATTAAGAACTCTATTTTGGTAGTACATAATTGTAAGTAACACATGCTTTTTCAAATGGAAAAAAACAATAAAAAAATAGTCAACGCCTGGTGCATTTATGATTGGGCAAACTCAGTATATTCCCTGACGATCACCACAGCGGTATTCCCTATTTATTTTGCCGCCGTTACCAGCAAAGCCTCTACTGAAACAAATGCAAGCGGGCAACACCTGATTGACTTTTTAGGTGTCAAGCTTCCCAATTCGTCTTTGTACAGCTATTCTTTGTCTTTTGCTTTTCTTGCCATTGCTCTTATCAATCCTTTGCTAAGTGGAATGGCCGACTATAGCGGAAAGAAAAAATCGTTTATGCAATTCTTCGCATATATGGGAGCTTGTTCCTGCGCACTGCTTTATTTCTTTGACGCCCATGCCATTTGGGTTGGAATACTTTTTTTTATCATTGCTACAATTGGGTATGCCGGTAGTCTGGTTTTTTACAATGCCTATCTTCCTGAAATTGCCACCTCCGACCAATTTGACCGAGTGAGTGCCAAAGGATTTTCAATGGGATATATTGGCAGTGTATTACTTTTGATAATCAACATTATTATGTTGCAAACATTTGCGGACAGCGGGGAAGCGGCAAGGCTTTCTTTTTTATCAGTGGGAATCTGGTGGGCTTTATTTGCTGCTTATACCTTTATGCACTTACCTAAAGGCGATCGTTCTGTAAAAGAACAAAATGGTGAAAGTTATTTTGTAAAAGGATACAAGGAAGTTTCAAAAGTGTTTTCAGAAATTAAAATGGAAAAGAAAATCCGAAATTTCCTTTTAGCATTTTTCTTTTACAATATGAGTTTTCAAACCATCATGTATTTGGCAAGTATCTTTGGTTCAGAAGAGTTGAAAATTCCTGAAACAGGTCTTATTCTTACGATTCTTATTATTCAACTGGTGGCTATTGCAGGCGCTACGTTATTTGCATTGACATCTAAAAAATTTGGAAATATTGTAACTCTTTTATTGGCATTAAGTCTTTGTATAGTAGTATGTGTAGCTGCTTATTTTGTAGCCAGTGCCAATCAATTTTATTTTCTTGCTGTTTTGGTGGGGTTGATTATGGGTGGAATTCAAAGCCTTTCCAGATCAACGTATTCCAAATTACTCCCGGAAACAAAAGATCATGCCTCCTATTTTAGTTTTTATGAACTGACAGATAAAATTGGTACTGCACTTGGCACGGCTGTGTATGGAACTATTGCTACCCTTACAGGAAATATGCGTAACAGTATATTTGCTTTAGTCGTGTTTTTTATAATTGGAATTTTATTTCTGAATGTACTTCGAAAAATGAATGTTTTCAATAAAAATTAAATGTTCTGTTGTTTATAACGCCACCTTTTGGTTTGTTTTTGTTCAGTGTATTTAAGCGTGCATTTTGTTCTTGTTTAGACTTTTCTGCCGCTTTTTGATTTGCCTTTTTGTTTTGGGCATTTTTATCAATTAATCGATTTGCTTCGTTGGCATGATATCCTTCCTGCGCCTCCTTCTCATAACCATTTAGTTTATAAGCTTTCCCTCCGCTACAGGAACTAATTATCCCCACACAAACCGTATAAAAAAGTATCCTTCTCATAATTTCTATCTATCTGTTATTTTTATACGATGAAAATATTTATTTTGTTACGTAGAACAAGTGAATTTCTATTTTAGATCAAACATTGTTAAACATGTAAAATGCCTGTGATAAAGAATATTATACGAAATTTAACGATTTCTCAAAAACTTACTTTTTCTTATTTTCTAATTGGAATATTTTCTCTGATAATGGTTTCTGTGATTTATTATTATGCTTTTAGGGAAGCATTGTTGGAAAGAACCTTTGCTCAGTTATCCTCCATTAATATTTTAAAAAAAGCACAGGTGGAAGACTTTATTGTACAGCAAAAAATGACGAATGAAAATTACTATACAAAAGATCTCACAAAGTTGGAAGACATACTTCAGGAACATACAGGTATGGGAGAAACCGGAGAAACGTATTTGGTTGGAAAAGATCATAAAATGAAAACAAAATCCAGGTTTTTTCCGAATAAGAAACCGGAAGATATTATTGTAAATTCAAAAGCAATAACAGAAGCTATTCTGCATAAAGAAGGGCACGGAATGATTTTGGATTATCGAGGAGAAGAGGTTATCAGTTATTTTAGAATGATAAAATATCCAGGAATAGAATGGATCATTGTTTCTGAAATTGATTTTGGAGAAGCCATGAAGCCGGTGAATAAAGTCAGAAATTACATCATTGGGGTAGTACTTGTTTTTACAGCTATGATTGTTTATCTCACGTTGTTGCTTTCTAAAAAAATTGCAAATCCTATTATTATCCTTCGGAATAGCATAGAGCAATTATCGCTTGGGAAAATCCCAACAAAGAAGTTTCACTATAAAGATAACGATGAAATAGGTCAAATGGTATTTGCCATTGACCAGCTGATCGAAGGGATAAAACGAACTACTGCCTTTGCCTTTGAAACCGGACAAGGTAATTTTCAGGCTACTTTTGAACCTTTAAGTAAAGACGATATCCTCGGCAATACACTTATTCAAATGAGAAATAGAATTGTAGAGTTGCAGCAAAAACAGCTTTCTCTCGCAAGGCAAAGATCTGCAGCGATTGTTGAAGGACAAGAAAAGGAAAGACAACGATTGGCAAGGGAACTTCACGATGGACTTGGTCAGTTACTTATGGGAATCAGGTTTAAAATGGAAGCGTTAAAAACGAAAGACGAGGATAAAGAAGAAATAAAAAATCTGTTAGATGAAACAATAGCGGAAGTTCGGCGAATGGCGCACAATGCAATGCCCGCAGCTCTGATGGACTTTGGGTTAGAATCGGCATTGCGGGCATTATGCGTACGTGTTGCTCATTTAGGAAATATTCAGATTGAATACGATTTTGTATTGGATGAGAAAAAGGAATTGTTGGATTTTGAAATTAGCACTACCTTATACAGAATTGCTCAGGAAGGACTTAATAATATGCTTAAGTATTCAAAAGCAAGTAAAGCATTGGTCGAAGTATACAAAGAGGAAAACGCTGTAGTGCTTGAATTTTCTGATAATGGAACGGGCTTTAATACAGAGCTGAAAAAGAGCTCAGGAAACGGATTGAGAAATATAAAAGAAAGGGCTAAATTGTGCGGTGGAAAAGCATTTATAGTTTCTGAGGAAGGAAAGGGAACTAAAATTAGAATTGTATTGCCACTTGTTCATGAATAAAATAAAAATTATTATCGCCGACGACCACCGGCTTATTCGAGACGGAATAAAAGCAATGCTTGCCCGTAACGAAAGATTTGAACTTCTTGGAGAGGCCGAAGATGGGGAACAACTGGTCGCCTTACTCCAGGAGGTGCTACCGGATGTGGTATTAATCGATATTACCATGCCTAAGAAAAATGGAATTGAAATATTTTCTGAACTGAAAAAAATCAATCCCAATCTGAAATTTATTCTGCTAACCATGCACGAAGAACCCGAGTATGTTATCAAAGCCGTAAAAGGGGGTGCTTCTGGTTATTTGCTGAAGAATTTAGAATACGAAGAGCTGGAAAAAGCAGTTCTAACGGTTGCAAACGGAGGAAAATATTTCAACGAACATATTTCCAGAATACTTCTTGAGAATCTTCATTCCAATACAGAAGAAGAAGCAATGAACGATAAACTGACCGAGAGGGAACAAGAAGTACTGGCCGAAATTGTGAAAGGATTTACTACCAAACAAATTGCCGAGAAATTATTTATAAGTCATCGCACCGTAGAAACGCATCGGGTCAACCTGATGAAAAAACTGGAGGTACATAATATTGCTGAATTGGTAAAAATTGCTTTGGATAAAAAAATGGTTTAAGAAAACAAAGGGAGACGATTTTTACTCGTGTATGAATTGGAATTGTAAAAATCGTCTCCCTTTGTTTTCTTACCTGCTTCTAAGTTTGGAAAGTAATCTTAGAAGCTCAATATACAACCAAATCAGCGTGACCATTAATCCAAAAGCACTGTACCATTCCATGTATTTAGGAGCTTGTCTATTGGCTCCATCTTCAATAAAATCAAAATCCATTACCAGATTTGCTGCTGCTGTCGCCACACAAATTAAACTGAAGCCAATTCCGACGATTCCATTAGAATGAATTAGAGGGACTTCCATTCCAAACAACCTTAATACCATGCTAATCATATAGGTAATTCCGATACCAATAGTAGCAGAGGCAACAATCAATTTGAAATTTTCGGTTACTTTGATTACACGGGTTTTATACAAAAATAACAGACCGGCCAATATTCCAAAAGTCAACAATAAAGCCTGCATCACGATTCCTTCGTAAAGTGAATTATAGACTGCTGAAATAGCACCTACAAACAATCCTTCCAGTATTGCATATACAGGTGCTAATATCGGTGCCCATTCTTTTTTGAATACAAGCACTAAAGAACAGACAAGTCCTCCTATTAGTCCTGTCCAAAGAAGTGGAGTAATCCAACCTATATTTCCGGAATAAAACATATTCCAAACACCGAAGGCAGGCAGCATCACCAAAGCCAGCAGGATTGCAGTTTTATTTACAGTACCGTTTAAGGTCATTATGTCATTACTGTCCTTAGAATAGCTAAGATTGTCGAATGTAGAAGAACCCAATGCTGGGTTACTAGTTTTGTATTGTGCCATAGTTTTAAACAAAATGAGTTAGCTTTTTATAAAGATAAAAGAAGTCCAGTAGAATTAAAACTGTGAAGAACGTTATATTCAATTGTCTGTTTAATTATTCGAATTGGCAGGTTGCTAAAATGGCTGAAATTTACTCGGAAATGACTTCAAAAAAGATAGAATTTGAAGGAATTAAACCAATAGTTTTACACGAGAAAATGAATTACATTCGTTCCCAATTTTGGAAATGAAATTTTATTTTAAAATTATTGATTATCAATTATTTATTTCGAATTAATTTCTTTTCCACAGCT
>DATHPH010000025.1:0-12363 GCA_035484095.1 Cytophagaceae bacterium
GTCTTCTCTACTTGCTTTTTTGTGAATTAAGATTGTTTCCATCAATTGATCACCGCATGTAAAAACGGGATTCAACGAGGTCATTGGCTCTTGAAATATCATCGCTATTTCATTGCCTCTTTCAAATTGCATTTCTGTTTCAGATGCAGCAGCTAAATCAATGATGCCTTTGTCAGGAGAATTAAAAAAAATATTTCCACCAACTATTTTCCCAGGAGGATTTGGAATCAATTTCATAATTGACAAAGCCGTAACCGATTTACCTGAACCGGACTCGCCAACTATTCCGAGTGTTTCTCCTCTTTTGACTTTGAAACTGATGTCTTCTACTGCAATTACCTCGGAGTCTTCGGTCTTAAAAACTGTTTTGAGGTTTCTTACATCCAGCAGAAAATCATTGTCCCTATTTAAATTATTATCTTTCAAACACGATTTGCTTAACTATCAAAAATAGTAAAATTTTCGAGTTTCGAACTGTTTTTAAGGCATAATTTTCCTTTACGAAACAATGTTCTTGTTATGTTATATTTTGGTAATATTTTCTTTTTCTATAAGTGGCTTATTATTAAGCTTTAAATAAACTTGGGCCGTGGCTAAGACATCTTCAGAACAATAATCTCCTATTTTTTCTAATCCTTTTTCCAGATAATAGACTTCGTTGACACGACTTCCATTCATTTCGTTTTTGCTGCCGGGAATATCGAATAATGCTGTTAAAAGGTCAAGGGAGGTGTAGTTTTTTCGATCGCCGAATTTCCATAAGTCTAATGTGTCCAGGTGATCTATTTCCCATGATTTTCTACCCATCAGATTCAATGGTTTTGGAATAGTTAAGCTGTTTATGATCATTCTTCTGCACAGATAAGGGTAATCAAACTCTTTTCCATTGTGGGCACAGAGAATTAATTTTCTGTTTTTGTATTTATCCTCAATCAAGTGAATAAAATCGGTTAGAATTTCTTTTTCAGTATCTCCATAAAAACACTTGGTTTTGAAACACATGGTATTATTCTGATCATTGAAAATAAACCCAACTCCAATAGCAACGACACGTCCGAATTCTGCATAAATTCCTGCTTTTTGGAAATAAAGTTCAGGAGATTTTTTGTCGGGATTTATCAAAGATGCTTTGTGATCCCAGTTTTTCTTCATTCGATCAGTCAGCGATTCATAGGAACTGAAACCGGAAACGGTTTCTATATCAATAAATAATATGGATTTAAGGAAGGTAGAAAAATTAGACATAAAAATTTTATTAAATGATATTACTAAAAAATGGCAGACAAATAACTTATCTATTCAAAACATTGTCTAAAGCAAAAAGATGAACCTATTATGATATTAAAATTAAATATGTAGTACCCCTTCCATATTTATCTGCGGAATAAAAATGAGGTTTGACTCTACTATAGTATCTGGTACAAAGATAAATTTTTTATCGTATACTTGATTACTTACAAAATAACTTACCCAATATTCATTGTTTAGATGAAATACTCCCGGATCTATCGGTTCAATAAGGGCATATTCTCCTGGGGCAACCTCCGGAATATGGTGACGTAGGGTAGAAGTTTCTTGTTTTTCACCTTCTTCATTAAAACCGTATCCTTTAGACCGTATAAAAACATTTTCTATCGCAAAGCTATTTTTGTTGATTAGAAACACTTTCCAACTTATTTCTTCTGCCGATTCAATATACCTGGAGACGGCTATGCAAATACCTTCTACTGGTAAAAATGGAATATCTTTCTTCATGCTGTATTATCAATTAAAATGTTCAATAAAAACATTTCAGTTTAAATTTACAATTTTGATTCATTATATGAAATTATGCGCATGCCAAATAGTCGACTTAAATTATTTTTTACTTTTTCTTCCACCTCTTTTATTGATATTTCTTTGCCAAGTTCTATAGACATAGACGTAACGGATTTGTCGGAAATTCCGCAAGGAATAATATTAGTGAAATACGAAAGATCAGTATTTATGTTTAAGGCAAAACCATGCATCGTTACCCAACGACTTGCTTTTACTCCCATGGCACAAATTTTACGTGCTTTCTTCCCCTCTTCAAAATCCACCCATACACCGGTAAGTCCTTGAATTCTTCCTGCTTTTATGCCATATTCCTCTAGTGTTAGAATAATGGCTTCTTCTAAAAATCTGAGATACTTATGAATGTCTGTGAAAAAATTATCTAAGTCCAGGATCGGATATCCTACTAACTGACCAGGACCATGGTATGTAATATCCCCTCCTCGATTTGTTTCAAAGTAGACCGCCTCCTTTTTTTTCAGATCTAATTCATCGAGGAGAAGGTTTTCTTTTGTCCCACTTCGCCCTAATGTATATACATGAGGGTGTTGGCAGAAAAGTAAAAAATTTTCCGTCGGAATTTGTTCATTTTCAGGGAAAGACCGATTGCGAAGTTTTTGAGTGATTATTTTATTGAAAAGAGTAGTCTGATAATCCCAGGCATCTTGGTATTCTATAATGCCTATTGGCTGGTATTGTACCTTTCTGTTCTGTTCTTTATACAAGATGATTATTATTTTAATTACGAATTTATAGATATTTGCCGAATAATAGGTGAACGAAGGCAAGGTAATTTTAATTCAAAAAGGTATTTTAGCGACTTCATTTTTAACTTATTTTTATGAAGTCGAATGCAACGTTGGGGAAAGAAGGAGAACGCAAAGCCATAGAATATTTAACCAGGAAAGGATGGGTGATTTTAGCTCAAAATTATCGTTATAAAAGAGGTGAATTGGATATTATAGGATTGGAAAACGAAGTATTGGTTTTTGTGGAAGTAAAGTATAGAAAAAGTAATCGTTTTGGCTTCCCCGAGGATTTTGTAGACGATCATAAGGTAAAAATGATAAGGACAACCGCTACCAATTATATCGAGGAGAAGAATTGGTTAAAAGACATTCGGTTTGATATAATTTCTATTACAGACCGAGAGGAATTAAAACATTTCAGAGATGCTTTTTAATCTTTCCAAAAGTTGTAAACTTTTGGAAAGATTATTCATAGGACTGGTTAATGAGCTGCCAATTTTTCTTTTTGCTTGCTTAACTGTCTTTTTAAAATCTCGTAAGCTTTATCCGTAGCTTCTTCAAAGGTGGCAGACTGTTCCTGAACAAAAATATCTCCTCCCGGTATTAAAATTTTTATATTAACAATTTTGTTTCCTTTTTCATCATCGTTTTGAAGTTTTAAAAATACTTCAGCACCCAATATGCGGTCGTAGAAAGTTTCGAGCTTCTCAATTCTTTTTTCGATGAATGAAGTCAGTTTGGTGTCTGCATCGAAATGGATGGATTGGATTTGCAGTTTCATAATGGTCAAATTTAGTAGGATTGGTGTGATTTTCCGCTTGCAATCACAAGTTCTCCTGGTTAAACATATTTATTTGCGGATTATTTTGCGGTGCTTTATATTAACTATGTCATGAGGTTTAAAATTGTTTTAGGATTCAACCCGAGATCTTGAGCGATTACGATTTTGGATGCGCTTGATTAAAAATAGTTTTTAGTTTCTCCAAAGAGTTGTGCGTGTAAACTTGTGTAGCCGCCAGACTGCTGTGACCAAGCAAATCTTTTATGGCATTCAAGTCAGCACCTTTATTTAGCAAATGTGTAGCAAAAGAATGCCTGAGTACGTGGGGACTTTTCTTTTCTACCGTCGTAACCTTTGTATTTAAATATTTTTTCACAATTCGATAAACAAACATTGGATAGGTTTTCCGTCCATCGTTTGTAACGATTAAATGATTGGCAACGTTGTCCAATCCTTCTCTTTTTTTATATTGGTTATATTCTTTTATGCGTTCGATTAACGTATGGTTCATCGGAATAATGCGCTCCTTATTTCCTTTTCCCAGCACCTTAATAGTACCCTCAAAGAAATTAATATCCTCATTCTTAGTTTCGATCAGTTCAGAAAGACGAATGCCGGTACCGTAAAATAATTCTATAATAAGACGATCTCTATTGCCCGAAAAATTTTCTTCAAAACCTGTCTCATCTTTCTCTGAAGAAATTTGGTCCAGTAAAGAGACTAATTTTTCTTCCTCTACAAAAACAGGTAGAGACTTCTTTACTTTAGGAGCTCGTATTTTAAGCATCGGATCTTTTGTGATTTTTCCGGTACGCAGAAGGAATTTATAATACGAGCGAAGACTCGCTATTTTTCGATTGATGGATTTCGGGGTAATTTTATCCTCAGCCAATTTCACTATCCAGGAACGAATAATACTATAGGAGGCTTCCTGAGCTTCTTTTAAATCAAATTCAACCTGAAGAAAATTGGAAAATTGAAGAAGGTCATTTTGGTAGGAAATTAAGGTGTGTTTGCTGTACCTTTTTTCGTATTCAATATATTTTAAAAAATCACCGACCATACAAAACCATCGGGATTATTGCCCCGATGATTCAATATAGAAAATTGTTGCGAAAAAAAAAATTATTCTTCGATTCCTTGCAAAAGCTGTTGCTTATATGCAGCACGAATAACTGTAAATCTTCTTTTTACAGATTTTTTTTCATAGGCACTTCTAGCTCTTAGTTCTTTAAGGACGCCAGTTTTTTCAAATTTCTTCTTGAATCTTTTTAATGCTTTATCAATCGATTCGTTTTCTTTTACACTTACGATAATCATATTCTATCTTTAATTATAGGGTTGCAAATATAGTAATTTGAGATAGATCATAAAAATAAGTGGAAGTTTTTTTAGTAAAGACAACCATTTTATTTCAAAAATGATTTGGATGGAAAAGATTCTGCAATTGTATTGTTTATTTAATATAATGATTATGAGACTATTGAAGTAATCCTCTCCAAACCTTAAAATTGGAAGGAAATATTTCATTAAGAGTTATTTCTTTTGTAAAAATGCCATATATCGCTGATCCACTGCCGGTCATAGATGCATAAACGGCTCCTTTTGAATAAAGGGTTTCTTTTATTTCCGGAAGAATTGGGTAGGCTGGGAAAAGGGTGGCCTCAAAGTCATTTTTGAGTGTCCCTTTCCATTTTGTTATATCCATCCGGATAATTTCTTCTATTTTTTTTACAGGTTTTTGCGGAATTACTCCACTGTAAGCTTCTTTGGTAGAAATATGGAGCTTAGGGTATATAAGATAGATATAATAGTCTTTTAGAGAGAGCGAAACCTCTTTAAAACGATCTCCTTTTTCATAAGCCAAAACAGGTTTGTTGGAGACGAAAAAGGCACAATCACTCCCAAGTGGTCGAAGGTAATCTTCCATTTGAGCGATGGAGAGATTTAAGTTAAAAAGCTTGTTTATGCTTTTTATGGTAAAAGCGGCATCTGCCGAACCTCCTCCTAAACCTGCTCCAATAGGAATATTTTTATAAAGATGTATCTGAACAGGAGGAAGGTTGAAATCCTTTTTTAATTGGTTGTATACTTTAATACATAAATTATGGTTGGATTCCCCGGGAATTTCAATCCCGGAGGAAGTAAAAAGGATATCTTCAGATGGAATTATTTCCAGTACATCCAGCCATTGAACAGGATAAAAACAGGATTCTAAGGAGTGAAAACCATCCGGTCTTTTTTCAATAATATCGAGCCCAAGGTTTATTTTAGCGTTTGGGAAAGAAACCATTCTGAAATTATAATTAATTTTGTTGTCAAAGGTAGTTAAAATTGCTCCAGTGTATAAAAAATTTTTGAAGAGGGTTCTAGATGTATTAATCGCATTGTGGTTATTGGTTATATTTTCACCCATCATAGCAGTGATAAGTATAATATTATTGTTTTATAACAAGGGAATGGTGCTTTTCAAACAAAAGCGCCCTGGAAAGCATGAAAAACCCTTTGTACTTTTAAAATTTCAGACGTTAAGACCAATGTCAGAGGCGTTTATTTCTCACCACCAAAGAGTTACAAAGTTTGGTAATTTCTTAAGAAAGACCTCCTTAGATGAGCTCCCTCAATTGATAAATGTATTAAAAGGAGAAATGAGCTTGATAGGACCAAGGCCTCTTTTAATGGAATATTTACCATTGTACAATGATTTTCAAAAAAAGAGACATTCTGTACTTCCTGGAATTACAGGATTGGCACAAGTTAAGGGTAGAAACGCCCTAAGTTGGGAGGAGAAATTTAAATTTGACGTTCATTATGTGGAAAACCTTCATTGGAAGTTGGATTTTAAAATTGGTATAATGAGTTTTTTAGCAATTTTCTCACAAAGGGGCATATACGACACAAATGGTCAAATAGTGGAAAATTTTAAAGGAAATTAGACATTTTAAAATATTTCAAAATTTGGAACGCCGCTTTATTAGGTGATTTTTTAATTTGGAATTAAAGAGTTATTTAAAATTAATAAAGTCAGTATTTTTAAAATTTAAAGTGTTTTTTATAGTTTTTAAAACGATATTTTTGATTGTGAAATCCATAGCGGTTTAATTACTTAAAGCTGTTTTTTATTACTTTTTATCTATTCTTTCTTTTGCATTTACGTACATTCCTTATACAGAAGAAAAAGAATAAAGTCTTCTGAAGTAGGAAAATTAATGTTTAACTAAAATTTATAATGTTTATGAAAAAAGTAATACTTTCTTTATTTGCAGTTGCATTGACTAGTGCAATGGCATGGGCTCAGACTACAAATGCACAATTGGCAGGTAATGGATTAAGCCCAACGGGATATGGATATGAGTTTGATTTTCTAGATGATACTGCAGCTAACTGTTTTGGTAGTAACGGGGTAAGGTATTATGCTCAGGATCCGGAACAAAAATGGAGTATTACAACACCCGGTTTTTTGACAATAACCGTTCCTGTTCAAACTGCCTATGATGGAAATGCCCAGTTGGCTCACTTTTATTCTGGTAATTGTAATACTGCTACAATTGATTTAAGCTCGCTTGCAAGTCCAACCGTTAGAATTAAATTGACTGCTTCAGGCGCTTGTAACATTGTACTTATAACGTATAGCGGTGCAAATTCTAATTATACTGGCACTCCTAATCAAATTACATTCCCTTCTGGAGGAGGTTCTGTAGATACTACGATGGCGCTTAATCTTACCGGTGTTACACCTTTAAATACTGTTTCTGCAGTGGGATTAGTAGTTAGAGGCCCTGCCGGATGGAATGATTTTAGTTTTGCCGGTACTGTAAAAATTGATTTAATTCAGATTGGTGATGCTGTTACAGCGAAAGGTACTACAGCTACAGGAGGTACAGTGACTGGTACTACAACAGCTGTGAATAACGCCCTTATCTCTGTGTATCCAAACCCTGCCAGAGATCAAATCAACATCGACCTTTCTTCTCTGAATTCAAGTGAGGCTACAGTTAAAATATTGAATGCAAGTGGTACGGCGGTATACAATTCAACGGTATCTAACACAAATGTATCTGTGAGTACTTCTGCGTTATTAAAAGGAATTTACATGGTGCAAGTTTCTTCAGGAAATCAGATTGCCAATCAGAAAATCGTGATTGAATAATTCGATTTTAAATTATGAAAAATCCGGAGTTGACTAAACTCCGGATTTTTTATCTCAAATTCATTCACCACCTAATTTATAAAGTCGCTATGCGCATACTGAATAAGATAACTTTTATACTACTATCAGTAATACTTTTTTTTGCCTGCAAAAATCAGCAGACAGACTTGAATAATAATTATGTTTCCTCCTCCTCCGCTAAAAAAGAATTTGCTACCCTTAATCTGATGCCAGTTCCCGCTTCTTTAAAAAGGACAACGGGCAATTATCAACTCACTAAAAATTTCACCTTAAACATTCAAGACGGCGCTGATCGAAGACTTTATGAGGCAGCGAACCGCTTTTTAAGAAGGCTGGACGGAAGAACTGGTTTGTTTTTTTTGCAAGGTGTTATATCAAAAGAAATACCACAGTCTGTACAAAATCCTTCGCTTTATATTTCTGCTCAACGTACCGGAAAAGTAGCATTGTACGAAGATGAGTCTTATACCCTTATTGTTACACCCGAAAAAATAACACTTGAAGCGATTACCGATATTGGTGCTTTGAGGGGGATGGAAACCTTGCTTCAATTATTGGAAACCAATGAAACCGGATATTATTTCCCTTGTGTCGAAATAAAAGATCAGCCTAGGTTCCCATGGAGAGGTTTAATGATTGATGCCGCGCGCCATTTTCAACCATTAGAGGTATTAAAAAGAAATATTGATGGTATGGCCGCAGTGAAAATGAATGTACTTCATTTTCATTTATGCGACAACCAAGGGTGGAGAGTAGAAAGTAAAACTTTCCCAAAATTGCATCAATTGGCTTCAGATGGACAATATTATACACAAAACCAAATAAAAGAAATCATCGAGTATGCTGCCGATCGAGGCATACGGGTCATGCCGGAGTTTGATGTACCGGGTCACGCCACCGCTATTCTTGTTGCATTCCCTGAGCTGGGAAGTGCTCCTGGTCCATATCAATTAGAACGGAATGCCGGTATATTCAATCCTGTATTGGATCCTACAAACGAGAAAACATATCTTTTTTTAGATAAACTTTTTACAGAAATGGCATCTCTCTTCCCGGATCCCTATTTCCATATTGGAGGAGATGAAAATAATGGAGTAGACTGGAAATCGAATGAAAAAATTCAGGCCTTTATGAAAAAAAATGGCATGAAAACAACGCTGGATTTGCAGACTTATTTCAATAATAAACTCATCAGAACTATTCAGAAAAGCAATAAAAAAATGATGGGATGGGAGGAGATTTTATCCGATAATCTTACAAAAGACGCCATCATTCATTCTTGGTTTGGAAAGGAATCATTGTATAGAGCTGCTTCCAAAGGGTATCAGACCCTTCTTTCCAATGGTTATTACATCGATTTATTATTACCCGCCTCAGAACATTACAAAGCGGATCCGCTACCACCTTTTGAAGAATGGTCGGAAAAAGAAAAACAGTACAAACTGACATCGGAACAAGAAAAATTAATTTTAGGAGGAGAAGCTACGATGTGGGCAGAATTAGTGACTCCTTTCACCATTGATTCCAGGATATGGCCACGCACCGCTGCTATTGCGGAAAGATTGTGGTCTTTGGGAACCGTAAAAGACGAAGAGGATATGTACAGAAGACTTGAGGTGGTAAGTTTTCGATTGGAAGAATTGGGGCTCACGCACCTGAAAAACAAAGACGCACTTTTAAGAAATATTGCAAACGGTGGGGATATTCGTTCGCTCAAAGTATTGGCAGAGGTGATTGAACCTTACAAAGTATATTCCAGAAATAACGGAGGACTGATGTATAAATCGTATTCTCCTTATACCTTGATGGCAGATGCAGCCACTTCGGATGCTCGCGAGGCTCGAATTTTCAGAAAACTTGTAAAACAATATAGTTCAGTATCTTCAAAAGAGGATGCTGCTGAATTGAAAAAAATGCTGAATGTATGGAAAGGGAATCATATTGTTTTTTTAGAAATAATGAATAATTCTCCTGTATTGAAACCGCTTGAAAATCTTTCTGCCAATCTTTCGGCAATAGCTGAGGTGGGTTTGGAGGCGTTGGACAAAAATACTTCTTCTGAAAATTGGTATAAAGAAAAAACTTCTTTTTTGAAAACTGTAAAAGACAGTTCGGCAGCGAAACGAAACAGTGACAAAACATTTGAAGACGGACGTTGTGAGATTATGATTGTGGATGCAGTTCAAACATTGGTTGATCTTACGAATAAGGAGTTGGCTTCTAAGCGACTGGAAGCTGAGAAAGCAGAAGAAGATAAAAAAAGAAAAGAAGCAGAATCTGCGGGACATTAAAGGTATAAAATTACCGGAATATAAAATTTAATATAAAAAGGGTAAATTATGGCATCAATAAGTGGAGGAGCACAGAATATGAACGGAAGTAATTATAATCCGAAGGCGAATTATACAGGACCTTTGATGTTGATGATATCCCTTTATTTTATGATTGGGTTTATCACAGTCATGAACGATGTGTTAATCCCCAGTTTGAAGGGATTGTTCAAGTTTGGTCCAACAGATACAGCAAAGGTAATGCTGATTCAATTTTGTTTTTTTATTGCTTATGCCGTAATGTCTATTCCGGCGGGAATTATTATCAAAAAAATAGGATATAAAAAAGGCTTGGCACTTGCCTTGTCTATTATGGGAGTAGGGCTTTTGTTATTTGTACCTGCTTCTATTGTGATTTCGTACGCCTTTTTCCTTTTCGCATTGTTTGTAGTAGCCATTGGTTTGGCTATTCTTCAGGTAGCGATCAATCCTTATATTACGGCGCTAGGTGCACCAGAAACTGCTTCAAGCAGAATGAATCTTGGAGGTGCCATGAATTCTTTTGCGACCTTTACAGGACCTATTATTGGTGCTGCATTTATTTTAAAAGAAGGCATTACCGATCCGATTGCCAAGGCAGAAGCAGTAAGGGGGCCTTATATTTTGTTGGCATTGCTTACCTTTGCCATTGCAGCTATTTTATATTTTATAAAGCTTCCTAAAATAGCCTCTCAAGAAGAAGAAACCGGTGAAACAGAAAGCATCTTTAAGTTCAGACATTTGCTTTATGGTTCAGGAGCTATCTTTTTTTACGTAGGCGCGGAAGTAGCGATCGGTAGCCTTTTGATTTTGTACTTAAAGAGTGATTTCGGTATAAACGAACGATCAGCATCTAGTCTTGTAGCTTATTACTGGGGAAGTTCTATGATTGGAAGACTTATAGGCAGTGCGCTTGGTCAGAAAATAAAATCGGAGACAATGTTGACGGCTGTTACCCTTATTGCTTTTGTATTAGTTTCCTGCAGCATGTTGGGTGTGTTTTCAGCAATGAAGATAGACATACCAGTGATGGTAATGAATACAGAACACGGGGTGTCGTTTAATTTTCCAATGGTAAACGTACCCTTGGCAGCATTTCTGCTGGTTTTGGTGGGCTTGTTTAATTCTGTGATGTGGCCATGTATTTTTCCTTTAGGGATAAACAAGCTGGGTACTGCTACAAGCAATGGCTCAGGGTTGATGGTAACGATGGTTGCAGGAGGAGCTTTCATTCCTTTGTTACAAGGAATGCTGGCCGACAATATTGGTTACCGGTATAGTTTTATCGTTTGCCTTGCCTGTTATGCTTATATATTGTTTTTTGCGTTAAAAGGGTACAAAACAGATTACCTTGAAAAAAAAACGATTAGCAAGAACGATACCTTACAAGATGTCTTGAATCAGCCTATAAAACCCTCTTCAAATGGGAAAGTGTTGGATTCTATTTTAAAATAGAAAATTCTTTCTACTTCCCACAAAAATAAAAGGAGCTTGTTTTTACAAAAGCCATGCTCCTTTTATTATTACTTCAATACTTCCACCTTCCATTCTTCCCCGATTTTATATTTTATTTTATCAGGAAAAATTAAGCGCTCAAAAAATTTTCCTACAAGGCCGGTTCCTATTGAAATTCCAAGTTTTTTCCCAAAGGTTAAGTTGCTTTTTTTATTTATTTCATAATATAAATAAATCGACCCAGCGGCAATTACAACGTTGGAAAGGGAGATAAGATAAGGTCGTGAGCGATGAAATTTACGAAAGCCGGTAATATCTTTGGTATAAATATACCGTACTTCACTCATTCCTTTATTGGATAAACTTGAGTTAGGGGAAGCCATTTCAATCAAGCTATCTTCAATCGACATGACGATTCCATATTGGTGTTCTCGCTGATGAATATACCCGTTGTATGAAAATTTCACTAAATCTCCTTCTTTTATAAAAATCTCTCGGTTGGTTTTTTTATTAATAAATAACAACCCTTTTTGTGCAATACTTGCGGATGTTAGGGCGAGTAAAAAAAACAGCAACCAGAAACTTCTCATAAATTATTTTTAACTACAAACTTACTTAAGGTATTTGATTTTAAAAATGTAACCGAAGCGATTGAAGTTCCTTCCTATAATTATTTATCTCGCTAAAACCTGAAAATTATGCCATTATGTCCCTCCTTGCAGAATGGTTCTGTATTTGTTAATGCAATAGAAAAAAAATCCTAACTTTACCTGAGGAAACGAATTACATTCTTTATAAAAGCCTTAAATTCAATAATATAAAATGTTAAATTTTATTACAAAAACACTTACCAAAGTACTTGGTAACAAATCCGAACGTGACTTAAAGACGATCGTTCCTTATGTAGCACTTATAAACGATGAATACGCAAAACTTGCTACTATTTCGGATGACCAATTGAGGGAAAAAACACCATTTCTTAAAACTATTATACAAAAAGAGTTGCAATCCATCGACGATGAGTTGGCGGCACTTCATAAACAAATCGAAGATGATCCGGAAATGGATCTTTCTCATAAAGAA